>ONCT01000021.1 GCA_900316395.1 uncultured Lachnospiraceae bacterium
CAGCCTCAGGTTGATTCAGAAGGTAAGGTTATTGGTGCTGAGGCGCTTGCTAGATGGGTTGATCCAGAAAAGGGCGTAATACCGCCTATGGACTTTATTCCATTGCTAGAAAAGAACGGTATGATAGGCCGCTTGGATGTATATGTATGGAAGCTTGCCTGCAGTAAGCTTGCTGAGTGGGAGAAGAAGGGAATTGATCTGTCCTTATCAGTTAACATTTCTCCGAAGGACTTCTACTATATGGATATTAGCAAGATATTTAAGAATTATCTTAAATTATATGATATATCGCCTTCTAAGCTACATCTTGAGATTACAGAAACAGCGGTATTCAATAATGTGCCTAAGCAGGTTAGCTTGATTGAGGAATTGCAGAATCTTGATTATGTAGTTGAGATGGATGACTTTGGAAGTGGATTTTCTTCCCTTAATATGCTCAAAGACATTCCTGTAGATGTAGTTAAGATTGATATGGCGTTTCTTCAGCATACCGAAAATGTGGATAAGGCGAGGATTATCTTATCTTCAATAATTTCACTATGTAAGAAGCTTGACATAGCTACGGTTGTTGAAGGTGTAGAGACTAGCGCGCAGCTAGAATTCTTAGTTGAGGAAGGAGCAGATATGTTCCAGGGCTATTTCTTCTCAAAGCCTATTCCTGTGGAAGAATTTGAGGAGTCTTATTGCGGTGGGCATACGGTAGATTTTTCTTATGAATTATGATACAATTTCCTTTAATGGATTTGGTGTATATTACTAAATATGTAAGGAGTGTGAGGGGTTATGAGAATAGGAAATGGATATGATGTACATAAGCTGGTTGAAGGAAGAGACTTAATCTTAGGAGGCGTTAAGATTGAGCATTCTAAGGGTTTGCTTGGTCATTCTGACGCTGATGTTCTTACACATTCAGTTATGGATGCATTGCTTGGTGCTGCTGGTAAGGGGGATATTGGACTACATTTTCCGGATACAGACCCATCCTTAGAGGGTGTATCTTCTATGCAGCTTCTAGAGCAGGTTATGGAACTGCTTGAGAAGGATAATTACAGAGTGGTAAATGTTGATGCTACAATTATTGCTCAGGCTCCAAAGCTTAGACCATATATTAATGCTATGGAGGAGAATATTGCATCTGTAATTCATTGTGAGATATCACATGTTAATATTAAGGCTACTACAGAGGAGCATATGGGCTTTACTGGACGAGAAGAAGGCATAAGTGCTAATTGTGTATGCCTCATAGAATAAATGAAAGGATAATCTGTATATTTTACAGGTGTTAAATAATTAATTCAGGATATAATTATGAGTGAAGAGGTTAATAATAAGCCAGAACGCAAAGGGTTTATTGCAAGATATAAAGAAGAATTCAATGTAATTAAAGAAAGAGATCCTGCTATAAAGTCAATATGGGAGGTGCTGCTATATCCTAGCTTCAAGGTTATGATTAAGTATAGGAAGGCACATAAGCTTTATCTTAAGGGTCATTATTTCAGAGCAAGACGCATATCCCAGAAGGCTGCAAGAAAGACAGGAATTGAGATACATCCTGGTGCTACTATTGGTAAAGGGTTCTTTATCGACCATGGTAGTGGGGTTGTTATTGGTGAGACCACAATTATAGGTGATAATGTCACACTTTATCAGGGCGTAACACTTGGAGGAACTGGTAAGGAATGTGGCAAGCGTCATCCTACCATAGGTAATAATGTAATGATTTCAGTTGGAGCTAAGGTTCTTGGCTCCTTTACTGTGGGTGATAATTCTAAGATTGGCGCAGGGTCTGTGGTAATCGAAGAGGTTCCGCCTAATTGTACAGTTGTAGGTGTTCCAGGTCGAATAGTTAAGCAGGATAATGTTAAGGTTCCACCTAGGGAAACTATGGATCAGATTCATTTGCCTGATCCTGTTAAGGATGATATCAATGTTCTTAAGCACGAGAATTCAGAACTGGTTAGTCGTTTGCTTGAGTTAGAAGATAAAGTAAGGGAGTTGCAGAAAGGGAAATAATGAGAATTTACAATACATTAACGAAGTCAAAAGAAGAATTTAAGCCAATTGAAGAAGGTAAGGTTAGCATGTATGTGTGTGGCCCTACTGTGTATAATTATATTCATATTGGCAATGCCAGACCTATGATTGTCTTCGATACTGCCAGAAGATATATGGAATATAAGGGCTTAGATGTTAATTATGTATCTAACTTTACTGATGTTGATGACAAGATTATCAAGAAGGCGCTTGAAGAAGGTGTTGATAGTGAAGTGATATCTAAGAGATATATAGAGGAATGCAAGAAGGATATGGAAGGCCTTAATGTTAAGCCTGCAACAGTTCATCCTCTTGCTACAGAAGAGATTTCTGGAATGATTGATATGATATCAACTCTTATTGATAAGGGATATGCTTACAAGGCTGATGATGGTACGGTATATTATCGAACCAGGAAATTCACTGATTATGGCAAGCTGTCTCATAAGAATATTGATGATTTAGAGGCAGGTCACAGGAGTATTAATGTAACTGGTGAGCTTAAGGAAGACCCACTTGACTTCGTGCTTTGGAAGCCTAAGAAGGAAGGAGAGCCTTATTGGGAGTCACCTTGGAGCGATGGTAGACCAGGCTGGCATATTGAGTGTTCTGTTATGTCTAAGAAGTACCTTGGTGACAGCATCGACATACATGCAGGGGGAGAGGACTTGATATTCCCTCATCATGAGAACGAGATTGCCCAGTCAGAGGCAGCTAATGGTAAGACATTCGCCAATTATTGGATGCATAACGGATTCCTTAATATTGACAATAAGAAAATGAGTAAGTCCCTTGGCAATTTCTTTACTGTTAGAGAGATTGCTGATAAGTACGATCTACAGGTGCTTAGGTTCTTTATGTTAAGCGCTCATTACAGAAGTCCGCTTAATTTCAGCGCTGAGCTTATGGAGGCAGCTAAGTCAGGCTTAGAGAGAATCCATAATTCCTACGATAACTTAATGTATCTATATGAGAATGCTTCAACTGATGAAGCTGATGAATCAGAATACAAGGAAGCAGTAGATAAGTACATTAAGAAATTCGAAGAGGCTATGGAGGATGATTTCAATACAGCTGATGCAATTTCTGCTGTATTTGAGCTTGTTAAATACATCAATCAGAATGTTGGTGATAATACGGCTAAGAATGTACTTAAGCTATTTATTGATAATCTGTCAATGCTATGTGATATCCTTGGCATTATTCTCAAGAAGGAAGAGAAGCTTCTTGATGCTGATATTGAGAAAATGATTGAAGAAAGACAACAGGCAAGGAAGAATAAGGACTTTGCCACAGCAGACAGGATTAGAGACGAGCTTCTTAGCAAGGGAATTGTCCTAGAAGACACAAGAGAAGGTGTAAAGTATAAATGGCTTTAAATCAGGAAATAATAGATTATTTTGAAGGTAAAGAGGTGGATATTAAGACATATTCACCTCTTACATTTGCGTATATAGGAGATGATGTATTCGACTTAGTAATTAGAACTATTGTTGTAAATAAGGGTAATACATCACCTAACAAGCTTCATAATACAGTAATACGCTATGTTAGCGCCAAGGCACAGGCTAAGATGTGTGACGCTATTAATCCTTTACTAAATGATGAGGAACAAGACATTCTTAGAAGAGGACGTAATTCCAAGCCTCATACTAAGGCGAAGAATGCAAGTAGCGCAGATTATATGAAGGCTACGGCTCTAGAGACATTAATAGGATATCTGTATCTAAAGAACGATATGGAGAGGATATTTGAACTAATTAAAACAGGAATTAACAAAATAGAGGAAGAAAATGAGAGATAATAATGACATAATCTGTGGAAGAAATTCTGTATTAGAGGCAATTAGAAGTGGTAATATGGTTGATAAGATTCTTATTCTTGAAGGCAAGCATGATGGACCAACTAATACAATCCTAAGGGAAGCTAAGAAGAATAAGATTATTGTGGAATTTACCAATAAGTCAGTTCTTAATGGCATGTGTGAAGAGAAGAAGCATCAGGGTGTTATCGCTTATGTATCGCCTTATGAATATGCCGAGGTTGATGATATCTTAGATAAAGCGAAGGCCAAGGGTGAAGACGCATTTATCATAATCCTTGATGAAATTGAAGACCCACATAATCTTGGAGCCATTATTAGAACGGCTAATCTGTGTGGAGCACATGGCGTTATTATTCCTAAGAGAAGAGCCGCAAGACTTACAAGTGTAGTGGCTAATACCTCTGCTGGTGCCCTTAACTATACACCGGTTGCCAAGGTTACTAATATTGCTAAGACAATAGAGGAGCTTAAGAAGAAAGGGCTGTGGTTCGTATGTGGCGATATGTCAGGAGAAGTTATGTATAATCTTGACCTTAAGGGGCCAATTGGGCTTGTTATTGGTAATGAGGGCTCTGGAGTTAGTGAGAATGTTAAGAAGAAATGCGACTTTATAGCATCAATACCAATGAAGGGCGACATTGATTCTCTTAATGCGTCCGTATCTTGCGGTGTGCTATGCTATGAGATTGTAAGACAGAGAATGGGCTAAATGTTAATAAACCGAGACTGAGAATAGACTAAGATTGACAGAATTAGTAGGGAGCAGCATGGATTATTCTGTATTAAGTGATGAAGAAATAATACAAGCATATAGAGATGGAAAGCTGGATGCAATTGACTATATGATAAGGAAATATACGCCTTTGATATATAAGTGTCATAACAACAGGTATGCAGTTGGCTTTAGCAGGGATGACTTCATTCAGGAGGGCTTTATTGGGCTCCTAAGTGCGGTAAACAAATACGAAATCGGCACTGATGCATCATTTTACACCTATGCCAAAACCTGTATTGATAACAGCATGAACAAACTAATGGAGAAGTCAAGACTTAAGAAGAATCAGATTCTTAATAATAGTAAATCCTTAGAGGAGACTGAGGAATTAAGCGAGATACTAGGGGGCGACCCAGAGGGAATTGTGTTATCGAAGATGATTAATGAAGACACATTTGCCAAGGTAGAATCTAAGCTCTCCAAAGGTGAGCTGGAGGTATATAATCTCTTAAGAGATGGGTATGTGGCAAGGGAAATTGCAGACATGTTAGGTAAGGACAGCAAATCTGTTGATAATACCATTCAGAGAATTAAGAATAAAGCGAGAAAAGCCTGTTAAATATTTAACACAGAATTCACAAAAAATACATAGTATTTATTATGAGTTTATAATATAATCTTCTAGGAGTTTTTTGGTATTGAGGGCAAACAGTTGAAAAATGAACTAGAAATAAAGAATAATAAAAAGAAGTCTCTTAAGAAGTTTCCTTCTCTTGATAAATTCAAGAGAAAAGGAAAGAAGCTTGTGGATGATATGCAGCAAGCTGTTCTTATCAGCATTAATCTAAGGAATCTAAAGTATTTCAATGAGATATATGGCACCAAGGAGGGTGATATTCTTATTCAGAATATGGTAGATTATTTCTGCTATGATAATGAGAATTGCATCATTGGAACCAAGAGCTATGTAGATCATATCTTAATTCTATGTGAGGGATATAATTATTCGAAGGAAGAATTAATCTCTTATTATGATGATTTCGCCAAGAGTTTTATAGATAAGACTAATAAAGAATATCCTAGGGCTAAGATTAGCCTTGATTTGGGCATGTGTATTGTAAGCAAGAATGAGGATTTCATAGTTGCACAGGATAATGCCAGATATGCCAGAAGAAGTATAGGCAATAGCTATGATACAGCAGTTGCTTTCTATTCTGAGGAGCTTCGTAAGAAATCCTTAGAGAAAGCCAGTATTATACCGAACTTCCAGAAGGCTATTGATGACGATGCAATTATTGTGTTGTTGCAGCCAAAATATTCTGTTGAAGAAAATCGCATTGTTGGAGCGGAAGCTTTGTCCAGATTTAGAGATGAAGAGGGCAATATAGTTTCTCCGGGATTATTTATCCCTGTATTAGAGGAGGCCAACATAATATATCAGCTTGACTATGAGGTGCTTCGTCAGGTTGTTGATATGCAAAAAAGATGGATGGAGGATGGAAGGAAGCTATTCCCGATTTCTGTTAATCTCTCTAGAGTAGACCTTCTAGAAGAGTCATTTATTGACAAGATAGATGCCCTTGTTGAAGAATCGGGCATTCCTAAGAACGTTATTGAATTCGAATTTACTGAGACGGTTCTAGTTGAGAATTTAACTACTGTTATTAGTAAGCTGAATTCCTTGAAGGATAAGGGGTATAGAATAGCAATTGATGATTTTGGCTCTGGATATAATTCTTTATATGTGTTAGGTCAGATTCCTGCAAATGTTATAAAATTCGACAGGGGATTTGTGCTTCATTCTATTAATAGTGATGTTGGTCTTACAATTATGAAGAATCTTGTTGAAACCTTCAAAGAGATAGAGTTCGAGGTTCTCTGTGAAGGCGTTGAGACCAAGGAAGAAGAGAAGAACATAGTAGAGTGTGGATGCGATGTGATTCAAGGCTATCTGTATGATAAGCCTCTTGATTTAAAGGATTTTGAAGAAAAATATGTAGCTTGTTAGAGCTCGCATTATTTTAGCCTCTATATACTTTTGAATGACCAATGAATGTCTTTTCAAAAGTATATAGAGGCTATTTTTATAATTCATGTTCTTCTGGCTTACGATTCTTATATACAAAATATGAGTTGAAACCACAGTCCTTTAGAATACTTGTGATTTTGTCATAGCCAACACCGATTTGTGTTGTTCTGTGTGCGTCAGAGCCAAGAGTTATTAGCTTGCCATCAAGCTCCTTATATCTATTAATAGTAGCAATACAAGGGTTAGGCTCTAATAAACCGAACTTGAAGGCCCCTGTGTTAATCTCTAATGCTTTGTCATTCTCAATTAGCAGATGAAGTATATCGTCAATTATATCGTTATAATCTTCATAAGGAAGCTTCTTAGCCTCATCATTATAACGAATAATATAGTCAAGATGACCGTAGGAGTCGAAATCCTTAAATGCATTGATATTCTCTGCCGTAACCTCGAAAAATCTCCTGACGCCTCCCTTGATGCCGTATTTCTCAAAGTATTCTGGATAATATGGATCTTCCTTATCAACCTGATGGGTTGAGCCAATTACGAAGTCAAAATCATATGTTGATACAATTTCTCTATGCTTATCAGCAAGGTGTGGCTGCAAGCCAAGCTCTATTCCCCATAATACCTCAATCTTATTCTGGTACACGCCATTAGAGGTCAGCTTCTCATAACATTTCCTATATTCATCTATATCAAGGTCGAATCGATTAGGCTCGTGATAATAGTCTAGGTCTAGATGGTCTGTAAATGTTATTCCCGCAAGGTTATTATCAATCGAAGCTTCAATCATATCTACCATAGGTGCATCGCTGTCTCCAGAGAAATAGCAGTGCATGTGGTTG
The DNA here is from genome assembly GCA_900316395.1 of uncultured Lachnospiraceae bacterium. GTDB lineage: Bacteria > Bacillota > Clostridia > Lachnospirales > Lachnospiraceae > RUG191. Next base: position 7,452 of record ONCT01000021.1, read on the forward strand.
TTGTATAATTTGTTCATATTATTAAGTAATTCTCCTTAGTATAAATTAACAATAGTATAATAACATACTTAGTATTAATTTGCCTGTTTTGTGAAACATTTAACAAATTTCATAAATTACTTGAATTATTGTTGTATTTCAAGTACAATAGGTAACGGTACTTAAAAGTATTAAAAAAAGAAAAATTATGTCTTTAGGAGGAATTTAAAATGGCAGTAAGAGTAGCTATTAATGGATTCGGACGTATTGGACGTCTTGCATTCAGACAAATGTTTGGCGCTGAAGGTTATGAGGTTGTTGCAATCAACGACTTAACAAGCCCTAAGATGCTTGCACATTTATTAAAGTATGATAGTTCACAGGGTAGATATGAGAAGGCTGAGACAGTTAAGGCTGGCGAAGATTCTATCACTGTTGACGGTAAGGAAATCAAGATTTACGCTGAGGCAGATGCTAGTAACTGTCCTTGGGGTGACTTAAAGGTAGACGTTGTATTAGAGTGTACAGGATTCTACACATCTAAGGATAAGGCTTCTGCTCATATTAAGGCAGGCGCTCGTAAGGTTGTTATCTCTGCACCAGCAGGAAATGACCTTCCTACAATCGTATACAATGTTAACCACAATACACTTAAGGCTTCTGATGATGTTATCTCTGCAGCTTCTTGTACAACTAACTGCTTAGCACCTATGGCTGATGCATTAAACAAGTATGCTGAGATTCAATCAGGTATTATGTGTACAATCCACGCTTACACAGGTGATCAGATGACACTTGATGGCCCACAGCGTAAGGGTGACTTAAGAAGATCTCGTGCAGCTGCAGTTAATATCGTTCCTAACTCAACAGGTGCTGCTAAGGCTATCGGTCTTGTTATCCCTGAGTTAAATGGTAAGTTAATCGGTGCAGCACAGCGTGTTCCTACACCTACAGGTTCTACAACAATTCTTACAGCTGTAGTTAAGGGTGACAATGTAACAGTTGACGGAATCAATGCTGCAATGAAGGCTGCTGCAACTGAGTCATTCGGATATAACGAAGATGAAATCGTATCAAGCGATATCGTTGGTATGAGATATGGTTCATTATTCGATGCTACACAGACACTTGTTAGTGAAATCGGTAACGGTTTATATGAAGTACAGGTTGTATCTTGGTATGACAATGAGAACTCATACACATCTCAGATGGTTCGTACAATTAAGTACTTCTCAGAGTTAGCATAATATAGTTAAATTTAGACCTTTAAGGTCCGGTCTTTAGGATCGGACCTATTTTTGTATAATCCTAAGGCATGTTTAATAATGGAGGAAAAGATATGGGACTTAATAAGAAGACAGTAGATGATATTAATGTGAAGGGTAAGAGAGTGTTATGCCGTTGTGATTTCAACGTTCCTATTATTGAGGGCAAGATTACAGACGAAAACCGTCTTGTTGCTGCGCTTCCTACAATTAAGAAGCTTGTTGCAGACGGTGGCAAAGTAATCCTATGCTCACACTTAGGTAAGCCTAAGGGAGAGCCTAAGCCAGAGCTTTCATTAGCACCAGTTGCTAAGAGATTGGCAGAGCTTCTAGGTCAGGAAGTAAAGTTCGCTCCTGATAACGAAGTTGTTGGTCCTAATGCCAAGGCTGCTATTGAGGCTATGAAGGACGGCGAGATTGTTTTATTAGAGAACACTCGTTACAGAGCTGAAGAGACTAAGAATGGTGAGGCATTCTCTAAGGATTTGGCTTCAATCTGTGATGTATTCGTTAACGACGCATTTGGAACAGCTCATAGAGCACATTGTTCTAACGTAGGTGTATCTTCACTTGTTGATACAGCAGTTGTAGGTTACTTAATGGAGAAGGAGATTAACTTCCTTGGAAATGCTGTTGAGAATCCTACAAGACCATTTGTAGCTATTCTTGGGGGCGCTAAGATTGCTGACAAGCTTAATGTAATTAATAATTTATTAGAGAAGTGCGACACACTTATTATTGGTGGTGGAATGGCATATTCATTCCTTAAGGCACAAGGCTATGAGATTGGTCTTTCATTATGTGACGATTCTAAGCTTGAGTATTGTCTTGAGATGATGGATAAGGCTAAGAAGTCAGGTAAGAAACTGCTTCTTCCAATAGATGTTGTAACAATTAAGGATTTCCCAGATCCTATTGATGGACCTGTTGAGACATCTGTACATAACTTCGATGACATCCCTTCTAACGAAGAGGGTTGTGATATTGGACCTAAGACAGCAGCGCTCTATGCAGACGAGGTTAAGAATGCTAAGACTGTTGTATGGAATGGACCTATGGGATTATTCGAGAATCCTAAGCTTGCAAGAGGAACACTTGATGTTGCAACTGCATTATCTGAGTCTGATGCTACTACAATTATTGGTGGTGGTGATTCGGCAGCTGCAGTTAACCAGATGGGACTTGGCGACAAGATGAGCCATATCTCTACAGGTGGTGGAGCATCCCTTGAATTCCTAGAGGGCAAGGAGCTCCCAGGTGTTGTTTGTGCTAACGATAAGTAATTAATAAAAAAAGGAGATATTAAAAATGAGTAGAAGAAGAATTGTAGCAGGAAACTGGAAGATGAACAAAACACCAAGCGAGGCCGTAGCTCTTGTTAACGAGTTAAAGCCACTTGTTGCTAATGATGATGTTGATGTTGTATATTGCGTACCTGCAGTTGACATCGTACCAGTTGTAGAAGCTGTTAAGGGAACTAATGTTAAGGTTGGTGCTGAGAACCTTTATACAGAGGATAAGGGTGCTTATACTGGCGAGATTTCTGCTGACATGCTTGTTGATGCAGGTGTTGAGTATGTAGTAATCGGTCACTCTGAGAGAAGAGAGTACTTCAACGAGACTGATGAGTTCCTAAACAAGAAGGTTAAGAAGGCGATTGAGAAAGGCCTTACACCAATCCTTTGTTGTGGTGAGACATTAGAGCAAAGAGAGATGGGTGTTACTATGGACTGGATTCGTCTTCAGATTAAGTCTGACTTAACAGGTGTTGCAGCTTCTGATGTTGCTAAGCTTGTTATTGCTTACGAGCCAATCTGGGCTATCGGAACAGGTAAGACAGCAACTTCTGACCAGGCTGAAGAAGTATGTGCAGGTATCAGAGAGTGCGTAGCTGAGATGTATGACCAGGCTACAGCTGATGCTGTTCGTATTCAGTACGGCGGTTCTGTTAATGCTGGTAATGCTAAGGAGTTATTCTCTAAGCCTAATATCGACGGTGGTCTTGTTGGTGGAGCTTCACTTAAGGCTGACTTTGGCGATATCGTTAATGCATAAATTACAGCATTACAGATAATTTATATTATGATTATTAAGGTTCTGTACATAATGTACGGGACCTTTTTTATTTGAGTTATGCAAAATGTGATAAAAGTCCTTGCAATATATAGGTTTTTTGACAATTATTATTGTGTCTTATCTATGGGGATTATGGTATAATTTGCTAGTGTGTATGATTATGCATTTTGACAACTATTAATATAAAAGTTATGAATTCTAAGATTAGATTAGGTATGTTGCTCGTGCTTATGCTTACTGCACTAAGTCTGTGTGGCTGTGAAGCTGATAAGGCCGAAGCATCTACTACTAAAGCTAGGCAAACTGAATATGAGCTTACTAATTATGATTCTAATTACGATAAGATATTATCCTCATGCACTAAGGAATTTCTAGGTAATCATCCTATTGATGAGAATTTCTTCGGATGGTTTACTTACTATTATGGGGAAGGTGAGCTTGAGTCTATTATTTCCAAAGGTAAGTTTGACGACCCTAAGATATGGTACGACACCACAGGCAAGAGTATTCATGTGCTATGGTATGAATATTGCGTGTCTAATGGTATCGAAGCCTACGAGAATAAGTTCACTCATGTGATTAATACCAAGTCAGATGATGAAATAACATTTGACATTGCTGGTGACTTATCCATGGCAGAGGACAAGGCTACAACTAATTATATGTTAGAGCAGAAGAATCGCTTAATGGATTGCTTCGATGATAATCTAATTGAAGCTATTAATGAGAGTGATGTGTTCGTTGTTAATAACGAATTTGCATATACCTTAAGAGGTGATGCAATTACTGCGAAATATTACACATTTCGCGGAGACCCAGATTATATCAATGAGCTTAAGAAGGTTGGGGTTGATTCTGTAACAATAGCTAATAATCATGTCTATGACTATAGCGAGGAGGGCTTCTTAGATACCCTTAAGAGCCTTGAGGATTATAAGATGCCTTATGTTGGAGCAGGCCGCAATATTGAGGACGCCAAGCAACCTTTGTATTATATTGCAAATGGTATGAAGATTGCTCTTGTTAATGGCTCGCAGATTGAAAAAAATCAGAATTTCACCAAGGCAGCCACAGAGGATGAAGGTGGAATCTTAAAGTGCCTCGACCCGACGGAATTCATTGATGAGATAGAGAAGGCAAAGAAGAATTCGGACTATGTAATTGCCGTTGTTCACTGGGGTACCGAGTATCAGGCAAGATATGGAAGGGACCAGGCTGATCTTGCCCAGCAATTTGCCGATGCAGGCGCAGATGTAATTGTTGGCGGTCATCCTCATGTGTTGCAGGGGTTTGATTATATTGGAAATGTGCCTGTTTACTATAGTCTTGGTAATTTCTTCTTCTCACTTGATGAGAAGATGCCTATCGACTATGATACAGCACTTGCCAAAGTCACTGTTAACAAGAATGGCAACATTAAGGCAAGCTTCATTCCTTGCCATTTTAGCGAGGGCGTTGTAAGTCTAGTAGATAACAATGATGACGCACAGACGATTTATGATGAGCTTAACAGCGTCTCTGACAATGCTATGTTAGACCGGAATGGATTAATAATTAAAAAATAAAAGATAAAGAAAGGTAGATGTAATTATGAAGAAACCAACAGTATTAATGGTATTAGATGGATATGGATTAAATGATAATCCGAAGGGGAACGCTATTGCAATGGCTAACACTCCTAGAATGGATGACCTTATGAAAAATTGTCCTTTTGTTAAGGGTAATGCTTCTGGTCTTGCAGTGGGACTGCCTGATGGTCAGATGGGTAACTCCGAGGTCGGCCATATGAACATTGGTGCTGGAAGGATTATATATCAGGACCTGACTAAGATTACAAAAGAAATTGAAGATGGAACTTTCTTCGAGAATAAGGTCCTTTTAGAAGCTATTGAGAATTGTAAGAAGAATAATTCCGACCTTCATCTATGGGGACTTCTCTCTGATGGTGGTGTTCATTCACATAATACACATTTATACGGTCTTCTTGAGATGGCTAAGAAGAATAACCTTGAAAATGTGTATGTACACGCTTTCCTTGATGGAAGAGATACACCTCCTGCATCTGGTAAGGACTATGTTGCTCAGCTTGAAGATGAGATGGCTCGTATTGGTGTAGGTAAGGTTGCATCACTTTCTGGTCGTTATTATGCAATGGATAGAGATAATAACTACGATAGAATTAAGAAGGCTTATGATTCGCTGGTATTTGGTGAGGGCGTTACAGACACATCTGCCACACACGCAATGCAGGCTAGCTATGATAATGATGTAACTGATGAATTCGTTCTTCCAACTGTAATTGTTGATGATGAAGGTAAACCATTATCACTTGTTAAGGAGAATGATTCTGTTATCTTCTTTAACTTCAGACCTGACAGAGCAAGAGAGATAACAAGAGCATTTTGTGATGATGATTTCAAAGGATTTGACAGAGAATTCATAAAGCTTACTTATGTATGCTTCAAGGATTATGATGAGACAATTCCTAATAAACTAATTGCATTTCCTAAGGAAGAAATTGTTAATACATTCGGAGAGTTTCTTGCTAATAATAATCTTAAGCAGCTTCGTCTTGCTGAAACAGAGAAGTATGCTCATGTAACATTCTTCTTCAATGGTGGAATAGAAGACCCTAATAAGTTCGAGTCAAGAATACTTGTTGACTCACCTAAAGAAGTTGCAACCTATGACTTGAAGCCAGAGATGAGCGCGCCAGAGGTTGGAATGGATCTTGTAGAAGCAATTAAGTCTAATGATTATGATGTTATTGTAATCAACTTCGCTAATCCTGATATGGTAGGTCACACTGGAGTAATCGAAGCTGCAATCAAGGCAGTTGAGAAGGTTGATGAGCTAGTTGGTAAAGCAGTAGATGCTGTAAAAGAAGTTGGTGGTGTAATGTTCATCTGTGCTGACCATGGTAACGCAGAGAAGATGATTGATTATGAGACAGGCGAGCCTCATACAGCACATACAACCAACCCTGTACCATTTATCTTAGTTAATGGCGATGATAACTGGTCACTTCGTGAAGGTGGACGTCTTGCTGACATTGCACCAACACTAATTGATATTATGGGACTTGATCAGCCTAAGGAAATGACAGGAGAGTCATTACTTATTAGAAAATAAACAAATCTAAGGAGAATAAATATTATGAAACCAATTAAAGAAGGTAAAGTTAGAGAGATGTACGACTGTGGTGATTCATTAGTTCTTGTAGCTACAGATCGAATAAGCGCATTTGATGTTATCTTAAAGAATAAGATTGTAGATAAGGGTGCTGTACTTACTAGAATGAGTAAGTTCTGGTTTGACTTAACTAAGGACATTGTTCCTAATCACATGATTAGTATTGATACTAAGGACATGCCTGAATTCTTCCAGTCAGGTGATTTCAACGGCAATGCTATGATGTGTAAGAAGCTTGATATGCTGCCAATTGAGTGTATTGTAAGAGGCTATATCACAGGCTCTGGTTGGAAGAGCTATCAGGAGAATGGTACTGTATGTGGTATCAAGCTACCAGATGGTCTTGTTGAATCTGAGAAGTTACCTGAAGCAATCTATACTCCTTCAACTAAAGCAGAGATTGGTGATCATGATGAGAATATTTCATACGAGCAGTCTGTAGAGGTTCTTGAGAAGGCTTATCTAGGAAGAGGCGAGGAGCTTGCTAAGAAGATTAAGGATTGCACACTTAAGCTATATAATACATGTGCAGACTACGCACTTACTAAGGGAATAATTATTGCTGATACTAAGTTCGAATTCGGACTTGATGAGAATGGTGATGTTGTTCTTGCAGACGAGATGTTAACACCAGATAGTTCAAGATTCTGGCCTAAGGATGAGTATAAGAAAGGTCAATCACAGCCATCCTTCGACAAGCAATTTGTCCGTGACTATCTTAAGGCTAATCCTGATTGTGACTACAATCTTCCACAGGATGTAATTGACAAGACTATTGCCAAGTACAAGGAAGCTTATGAGATGCTAACAGGAGAGAAATTCTAGATTTATATATAGAACTAAGAAACACTACGGTTTTTCTGATATGTACCCTCTTTACTGGACAAACTCAGGTTGTCCAGTAAAGAGGGTACATATCACATTAACATCAAGCCTTATTAAATATTTTATTTGTTTTTGGGTACCATTCCCTACCCCTAACCCCTACGCCCGTCTCCCGAGGGGGACACTAATATAATTAATTATTCTAAAAGCTTCGATCTCAACTCAGGACTCATTCTTTCTATCATTTCATCATAACTCATATAAGATTTACCACCTTATACAAAATATTCTACCTACTTCCTATGTGCGTAGTATATAGTTTTTCAAATTCTGTTGACAAAGTGAGAGGGGGTATGCAACAATGACTATATATTGTGTAAATGATTATGAAGGTTCACAATTCGGACCAATTTCGGCCGTGTATGAGCGAGGAAAAGATGTAGGAGAGGTCTTTAACAGTTTTCTTGGTGAAGGATACACCTATAGTGAGCCCCCGGAATTTGTAGAGGACAGTTATGAAAGCATTACGATGTCTTGGATGAAGCAAAAGAGTATATCGGTTATTAAGAAGAATTCTGCCGGTGATGATAGTAGTGCGGCTTCATCAGATCAATCTTCAAATAGTAATAATCAAAAGACATCAAAGATTAAAGCGCCTAAGACAGACGATGGATTTTTGTTTTGGTTAGGAATAATAGCGCTTGTGATGGGAGTGCTTTCGGTAACTGTAATAGTTGAAAAGAATAGTGTAAAGCGTAAGTGGTAGTGTAAAGTAAGTTATGAAAAAATGAGCCGTAGAAATAAGGCTCTAAATGAACCTTGAAAACTGTAAATATATATAAATTTTTGTGATGGTGGTCAAGGGAAAGTCACAGGTGTGTGACTTTCACCTTAGAAGAGGATAAATTCGCACACCTTAAGTAAAGGGACTTTCGCGGCATATCCTCACTGACTGCGCCAGTTCCGGTATTCCACGGTTCCCTTGACTTAAGGCTTAGCTTATTTTTGGGGATTACGAATTGTTTTGCATTTGTAAGATGGTTTGTTGCCCCAGAAAAATCATCAGTTGCCACTTGGCTGGCATGTTATCGCCTTTGCTTATGATGTCATCTTCGACTAAAGGTCTAAAACGATTATGCTTGTGAGGACGTAAGAAGTTGTAATAAGCCACCCACAAGGAAAGATCATAGTTGGCACCATCGTAGTTATCAAATCCGTTTGTGGGTCGGTACGAGGCTTTGTAAGTGCGATTCAGACGCTCAATCATCTGCTTGAATGGGCGGAACTCTTTTGAAACTGCATCGTCATTCGTAAGTCCAACAACCTGAGTAATGTCGAACTTGAATTTCTCACCATACTTACGGAAGAATTGCTGGGCAGCAAGAGGATACGCACTGTAGGCATCAGCGATAAAGCGGAATTTTTCGGGAAGTTCCTTAAGGTGTTGGAAAGCCATTCTCATCGCCATAATACATGGACCAACACCGCGGTTGTCAGATATCTGGTAACCGATGATAACACGGGATGCGGCATCCATAATAAACCAGATGAATCCCTTAATGCCACGGACTTTTATATATGTCTCATCAGCAGTATAAGTTGTTCCTTTTTCGTAGGGATATCTATCAACGAAAGGTTTCACACAAAGAGCGGCGGTCTTACAGTAGTTTGCAACCTGCTGATGGGAGATTTTAATACCATGGATTTCATATAAGGCATGAGCTGTTTTACGAAGCGATAATCCGAGATTTACTCTGTAAGAAAGACATAATCCCATTACGTTTTGGTCAAACTTTGAGAACTTAAGGGATGAAGCATTCTTTGGAAGTGTTGTTATATCAAACTTGAAGAAGTCTATAACGAATTCGCGGTAAATGTAATGAAGTTTATACTTGTTCTTTCCGTAGTCTTTTAGGTCTTCCTTATCAACCTTTTTTAGGTTGTTTAAGTAATACGAACATTTGGGGTTAACACATTTATGTACTATGAAGTGTTTGCGGTCTTTCTTGGGGACGAGCGCATGAGCGCAATAAGGGCATCTAAGTTTAAGACTGGAATGATGTTTTTCTTCTGGCGAGAAAAGAGTCTGGCATACCTTACATTGCAGTTGACCTTTTGAGCCGTTGTTCTTGTATAGATAGATTTTGGGTGCGCTGCATCTAGGGCATTTGCATTCATCATCTATGTCACATTCTGCGCGGCGATTTATGGGTTTTATGGGTTTGTCATCCGGATAACGCCATTCAAGATAAGCCATGAAATCGTGATAGTTCCATGGTTCAACATTAAGCACGAGAGGAAGCTTATCTATCTTAAACTTTTGATACTTGGGAGAATGAGAGTCGTCGTAAGCCCATTGTTTAAGAGGTATATATTTGCAGATAAATTTTATCAGCCAGATATTTTGCTGATAAAGATATTGAATGATTTGAAGTAAATAAAGTATAATGTCCATGAGCATTGACTCCTTTGGTATTAAGGTTGTTTTCGCGAGTGACATTATACCAAAAAAGGGAGGTCAATGCTCATTTTATTTAAACCTCTCGAAAATAAAGGATTTATAAACAAAAAAGGAGTGTCAGACTTGACACTACCGCGTAAGTAAAGGAGGATATGATAATGAAGAGAGGCTTTAAGAGAGTAGTAGGTGTCGCTTTATCCATAACATTAGCTATAACAGTAATAATGCCACTTGGGGTAAGCGCAGCCAATGTGACAGCGCAAGATGAAGATGCGAGTGAAGAGTCATCTGTATTTCTAAATAGAGTATATAACCCTAATAGTGGAGAGCATTTCTATACAGGAAGTGTTGCTGAGAAAGATAATTTAGTTAGTCTTGGCTGGAGTTATGAGGGTATTGAATGGGTTGCACCTTCATTTTCGGCAGAGCCTGTATATAGGGTATACAATCAATCTACGGGAGACCATCATTATACGACCAATGTGGGTGAGAAGGACTATCTTGTAAGTATAGGATGGAATTATGAAAATATCGGATGGTATTCAGCGGACAAAACAGGTACACCTGTATACAGATTGTTCAATCCTAACGCAACAGGAGCAGGCTCTCATCATTATACAACTAATGTAATAGAGAGGGATTATCTTAGTTCTATAGGTTGGACTGACGAAGGTATAGGATGGTATGGTATACCTGTTGATTATAAGTGTGAAGAAGCAAATGCATACATATATTCTAAGGAGAAGACAGACAAATTCTATATACTCAAACGAGATGATTTACCGAATGTAGCATGGATTAATGTAATGGATTTCCTTAAATATGATTACAATGATAAGGTGCAATTTGAGATAACGAAGTCAGGGGATGTGTATACCATTACTAAGAAGAATAACGGTGTGACCATGGAAGATGTCGGAGCAACTATGGTAATAGATACCGCTAAGGACACCGTTACTTTTGATAGATTGGAAATGTTTATTATAACGGAGGATGCATATAAAGTACCGGGAAGCACAGTGTATAATCCATACATTATTGAACAACAGCCTGAGTATGCTGTGGGAACAACAGTTAAAAATGCAGTATATGATTTGTCAAAATACAATCTTGATGCTGTAGGTGTAGGGGATAGTGTATATCTTCCAATAGCAACTGTTACTGATATATTTGGATATAACTATAATCAGGCTGAGTATGTGGATTCAAGTGTGTATTTTGTTCATATGGGTGATGAAATAGGTGCTGATATGCAAAATCCATACGTGAATAAATCGTCTATCTATAATAATACGACGAGAAGTCAGCAGGAGATGGATTTTGCTTATAATGAATTATGTTTTGTTATGGATGAGATATACGGTTTCCCACCTAATAATGACATAGCTGATGATATGAAGGCAAAAGGATTTGATAAGATATCTTCCGAGAATGCGGATATATCGCACCTTAAGAATGATTATTGGATGACAGGAGGGTTGCTTGACTATTATCTGGGTCTTAATTATCTAACAGGCGTTGTATATGACGGCGGACATACAAGTATGGCATTGCTTTCAAGTTTGAATAGTGTTCCCGCTTATTCTGATACGGCACTTGTGAAAGAATGGATGGATCCTAACAGGGAGATTAAGTTCCCCGAGGATTCACAGAAATACAGTGCCAAATTAATGGCGGATCAAATGTGGCAACAACAGTTGTTTATGGCACGATCAGAGGCATATAACGGTAGTCCGAATATAGTTTTTGAAACTAATAACTCAACTTATGTCGAAAATGGCAAAAAGGGAATATTTGCATTTGACAAATTTTCTTATGTAGTTCTGCCTGATTTGAAGCAGGCGCTAGATCACGCAAAAGACAATGGCATAGAAGAATTCTATTTCGATCTTTCATGTAATGGTGGCGGAGATGAGAGAGTGACGTCATATCTTATGTCTCTAATTACGGGTGACGGAACTTTTTATCTATTAAATGCAAAGACAAATAATGTAATTGCTCAAAAGACAAAGATTGATAAAAACTTGGACGGTGTTATTGACGAAAAGGACGATGGAATAAGTTATAATTTTAATTATAAGATTGTTACATCGAAGAAGACTTTCTCCGCAGCTAATCAATTTGCTTGCTTAGCCGCTAATAAAGGAATTCCTGTATATGGAGAAAGAAGCGGTGGAGGAACTTGTCTGGTTTATTTACTTAATCATACTGACTCGATGGCATATATGCTTTCCGGAGCAAATACATTTATTGCAGCAAATACCTGGAATAATCTTGAGTCCGGTGCACCTCTTAGCGAAGAATGGATTACAATTAATCCTGACGGTAGTAAGGATTATAGTCATATGTATGATTTCTTAAAATAATGAGTTAGAAGGCACCATCGGATATCCGATGGTGTCTTTTCTGATTATCGGTATTCGCAAATAAAGCAAAGAAAGACGAAACATATATGGAACCGGTAATATGTCACATGATTATAACCAAACCTACAAGCATAAATCAGATACATTTGAAGGTTCAATTAAAAAGATAGTTCTTGAATCTGAGTTCTTTGAGTGCCTATATCCAGAAGATAGTCTAATAAGGAAGCAACGTCTTACATTACATCTATACGACAAAATGTCTCTGACCACATACTATTTTCCATCTGATGATAAAGAAAAAAGCAATAGGGAGTTTTTTAATGCAGTCCTTTATGGACTGTATTTATTACATTTTAGGAAAGGAAAAATACAATATGAAGCGAGTAGTTAGGTCGAGTTTGGTTTTATCATTAGTCTTTGTTATGGTACTTACTTCAGGACTTGTAGTAAATCATTTGTCGCTTATTGACATTCAGTTCAATAAGCGTTATTTTATTTATGCACAAGCAAGAATAGTCAAGATTCTTTGGAGTGATTTATGGGTTTAATCACTTCGTCAATTGTCATGTAAGGTGATATCTTTATTATGTGGAGAGGAGTTCTTGCAAAAACCATTTTAATAACTATAGTGGGTATACAGGTTTTAGTATAGCCGTATGATAGGTAATTATAAATAATAAAAATGTAATGGAGTGTTGACGCACGTGTTGACACGTATTAAAATATAATTAAGAAAGGAAACAAGATTTGAAAGTATCTGAATTAATAAAGCTTTTGAAAGATGCAGGACTTAAATGAGTTGTAATATGAATGTTAGTAAGGAGGTCGACATATGTCTAGATATTTGTTTCCAGCAGTAATCACTGAAGAAGAAAATGGATTGTATGATGTATATTTTCCAGATATCCCTGATTGTTATACTTCGGGAGAAAGCTTAATGGATGCATTATATATGGCTGAAGATGTTTTAGCTTTTACTTTATATACATATGAAAGAGATAATAAAACTATACCAAGCCCTTCTGGAGTACATGATATTAAGTGTTCTAAAGGTTCATTTGTTAATATAATATCATGTGATACTTTAGAGTATCAAAAAAGAAATAATAATAAGGCGGTAAAAAAGACGTTAACAATTCCGGAATGGTTAAATGAGTTAGCTGTAAAAGCAGATATTAATTTCTCTCAAGTTCTTCAGGAGGCGCTTAAGAAAAAAATGAATGTTACGTAATACAACTGACAAGGGGACGTACATTTTGCCAATCATGTTTTGACAGTTAATAAGAGACGTAAGTAATATGAATATTATTAGCATACTGCCGAGAAGATGCCACTAATGGTTTTTGCGGCAAGAATATGATATAATGAATCACGTCGTATGTGAATATAGTTAAATCACATTATTATTATTATTAGATGGAGGATTAGTTAAATGGGGACAGATGGATATATAAGTCCGTTATCAGAAAGATATGCTAGTAAGGAGATGCAGTACATTTTCTCACAGGACAAGAAATTTACTACTTGGAGAAAACTATGGATTGCACTTGCAGAAACGGAGATGGAGCTTGGACTGTCACAGGATGGCAAACCTGTGATTACTCAGGAGCAGATTGATGAGCTTAAAGCAAATGTTGATAATATTAATTATGATGTTGCCAAGGCAAGAGAGAAAGAGGTTCGTCATGATGTTATGAGCCATGTATATGCCTATGGATTGCAGTGTCCTAAGGCAGCTGGAATCATTCACCTAGGTGCTACAAGCTGTTATGTAGGAGATAATACTGACATTATCATCATGCGAGATGCATTAAGACTTATTAGAAGTAAGCTTGTTAATGTAATTAATGAATTAAGCAAGTTTGCTAATGAGTATAAAGATATGCCTACCCTTGCATTTACACATTTTCAGCCGGCGCAGCCAACAACAATTGGTAAGCGTGCCACATTATGGATTAATGAGTTCATGATGGACTTAGAGGACCTAGATTACGTACTATCTACGCTTAAGATGCTTGGCTCTAAGGGTACGACAGGAACACAGGCAAGCTTCAAGGAACTATTCAATGACGATAACGAAGTGATTGATAAGATTGACCCACTCATTGCCAAGAAGATGGGGTTTGAAGAATGTGTCCCAGTTTCGGGACAGACCTATTCCCGTAAGGTTGATACAAGAGTGTGTAATGTGTTAGCTGGAATTGCAGCAAGCGCTCACAAGATGAGTAATGATATTCGTCTTCTTCAACATCTAAAGGAGATAGAGGAGCCATTTGAGAAATCACAGATTGGCTCAAGTGCTATGGCATATAAGCGCAATCCTATGAGAAGTGAGAGAATAGCATCCCTTTCTCGTTATGTAATGATTGATGCTCTTAACCCTGCAATCACATCTGCAACACAGTGGTTTGAAAGAACCTTAGATGATTCTGCTAACAAGCGTATATCAATAGCTGAAGGATTCTTGGCTACTGATGGAGTATTAGATTTGTGTCTAAATGTTACAAATGGTCTTGTAGTATATGACAAGGTTGTGACTAAGAGACTCCTTAGCGAATTACCATTTATGGCAACAGAGAACATTATGATGGACGCAGTTAAGGCTGGCGGCAATAGACAAGAGCTTCACGAGAAGATTAGACAGCTGTCAATGGAAGCTGGCAAGAATGTTAAGGTGGAAGGTCTTGACAATAATCTCTTAGAATTAATTGCAGATGATGAAGAGTTCCCAATGACACTAGAAGAGCTACAGGCTTCTATGGACCCAAGTAAATATGTGGGACGCGCACCATACCAGGTTACAAAGTATCTTGAAGATGTTGTTAATCCAGTCCTCAAGGCCAATGCAGACGTAATCGGTATGAAGGCAGAGATAAATGTATAGAGGAGTGAATATTTAACATGGATAATAACAATAAAAAACAATTAACAATTTGGAGAGTAGTTAGTATTGTTCTAATTGTAGCATTAATTGCAGTAAGCATAAGTTGGATAGTTACTAGTGTTAATAGCAGTAACAATGCAACTAGAAGTGTTGTTGACAAGGCTAGTCAAAGTGATAATAGTAATCCCCTTTCTCTATGGAATGATGATGCTAAGCTTAAAACTGAACTTACAGCATATGTAAAAAAAATCACTACAAAAGGTGAAAATTATGTGCCAGAAGAAGATAGAATAGCAGTTTTTGATTTTGATGGAACGCTGTTCTGCGAGACAGACCCTAATTATTTTGACTATAACATATTGGCCTATCGTGTGTTAGAAGATCCTGATTATAAGGATAAGGCTTCTGACTTTGAGAAAAGTGTTGCTAATAGAATAGTGGTTAATAGTGAAACAGGAGCAGAAGATAAAGAGCTACCAGTTGACCATGGTAAAGCTGTTGCAACTGCTTTCCAGGGAATGACATTTGATGAGTTCTATGAATATGTTGCTAAATTTGCTGCACAGCCACAACCAAGTTATGATGGCATGACTAGAGGTGAAGCATTCTATAGACCAATGCTTCAGGTAATAGACTATCTTGAAGATAATGGATTTAAAGTATATATAGTAAGTGGTACTGATGATATGCTTGTTCGTGGTATTGTTAAGAATTCTAAGCTACTTAATGTGCCTATGGATCAGATTATTGGTTCAACTAATACTATTGTTGGAACTAATCAAAATGGACAGGATGGTTTAAATTACTTCTTACATGACGATAAAGTTGTTCTTGGTAATGAATTTATTTTGAAAAACCTTAAAATGAATAAGGTTCAAAATATTATTCAAAAGATTGGTCAGCAACCTATACTTTCGTTTGGCAATTCATCTGGTGACGGAAGTATGGATAATTATGTGATTAATAATAATAAATATCCTACAGGATGCTTCATGCTATGCTGTGATGATCTTGATAGAGAGAATGGTAAGACTAGCAAAGCTGACAGCATGGCTAAGCTATGTAGTGAGAATAATTGGACACCTGTCTCTATGAAAAATGATTGGAAGACAATATATGGTGAAGGTGTTACATACAAGGGTAAAGATGCAGCCAAATAGAATGACAGAGTGTACGTTGATTACGTGCACTCTTTTTTTGCATTGAAGTCTTGTATTATATTAAAACTTGCATATTAGATTTAATATATGTATAATATAAACGTTGTGAATACAATAATACTATAGAAAAAAGATTACGGCTAGCCTATGGCTAACCCATCTAGTTGAAAGGAGAACAAGATGGAATTTAAGAGTAAGTATCTTCAAGAAGTGTATGATGGCTTGGAGGCAAGAAATGGAGAGCAGAAGGAATTCTTACAAGCAGTAAGCGAAGTATTAGAGTCCCTTGAGCCTGTAGTTGAGAAGAATCCTAAGATTCAAGAGTGTGGAATTATTGAGAGATTAGTTGAGCCAGAGCGTGTTATTATGTTCCGCGTATCATGGGTAGATGATAACGGTAAGGTTCAGGTTAATCGTGGTTATAGAGTACAGTTCAATTCAGCGATTGGACCATACAAAGGTGGACTTAGACTTCACCCATCAGTTAACTTATCAGTTATTAAGTTCTTAGGCTTTGAGCAGATTTTCAAGAACAGCTTAACAACACTTCCAATCGGTGGTGGTAAAGGTGGTTCTGACTTTGATCCTAAGGGCAAGTCAGATAACGAAATTATGAGATTCTGTCAGTCATTTATGACAGAGCTTTCTAAGCATATTGGTGCTGATACCGATGTACCTGCTGGTGATATCGGAACTGGCGCTAGAGAGATTGGCTTTATGTATGGTCAATACAAGAGACTTCGCAATGAGTTTACAGGTGTTCTTACTGGTAAAGGTTTATCATACGGTGGTTCTCTTGCAAGAACAGAAGCTACTGGATATGGCGCTTGCTACTTCACACAGGAAATGTTAAAGACAGCTAAGAACGATAGCTTTGAAGGTAAGACAGTTGCAGTATCAGGTTCTGGTAATGTTGCAATCTACGCTATCGAGAAGGCATATCAGTTAGGTGCTAAGCCTGTTACATGTTCTGATTCTACTGGTTGGATTTATGATCCAGAAGGAATTGACCTTGATTTACTTAAGGAAGTTAAGGAAGTTAAGAGAGCTCGTCTTACAGAATATGCTGCTAAGCGTTCAAGCGCTGAGTATCATGAGAAGAAGAATGGTGAGCATGGTGTATGGCAGTATAAGGTAGATATTGCTCTTCCTTGCGCTACACAAAATGAGCTTGATGAGAATGATGCTAAGATGCTTATCGATAACGGTGTTATTGCTGTTGCTGAGGGCGCTAACATGCCTTCAACTCCAGAGGCAGTTATTGCATTCCAGAATGCTGGAATCCTATTTGGACCTGCTAAGGCTGTTAATGCTGGTGGTGTTGCTACATCTGCTCTTGAGATGTCACAGAATTCAGAGAGACTTCACTGGTCATTTGAAGAGGTTGATTCTAAGCTTGAGGGTATCATGAAGGGTATCTTCCATGCATGTGATGACGCTGCTAAGAAGTATGGTATGGAAGGCAACTATGTTGCTGGTGCTAATATTGCAGGTTTTGAGAAGGTTGCTGACGCAATGATAGCTCAAGGTGTTGCATACTAATAATAATTAATATGACTCTACGACTATAAGTAACTCCCCGCCACTAAGAATGTGGCTTAGGAGTTCTTATAGCCGTAGAGTCTTTTTTTATTGTTTATAACAACTATAGCTACCATTACGCCACTAAGAATGCGACCTAGGAGTTCTTATAGCTGTAGAGTCTTTTTTTATTCAATACTAATACTATTAAGCCTCTAGAGGTATAAGTAACTCCCCGCCACTAAGAATGTGGCTTAGGAGTTCTTATACCTCTAGAGGCTTTTGACTATCATCACATCAGAATAAGATGGCTATAAACCTATTGACATTATAGGTGAATAGGTTTATAATTATCAAGACTTAAGGAGGGTGATTATGATTTATGCTGATAACGCGGCAACGACAAGGATGAGCGATGCTGCATACGAGAAAATGACAAGTCTTATGAAAGACACATATGGCAACGCTTCAAGTCTATATAGCTTTGGTCAGCGTTCTAAAGAGATACTAGAGGATGCAAGAGAAGATATTGCTAATATTATCAATGCTGACAGGAAAGAGATACTATTCACATCAGGTGGAAGTGAGGCTGATAATCAGGCAATTAGAAGTGCCGCTGTAATTGGTAAGCGCAAAGGCAAGATGCATATAGTAAGCTCAGCCTTTGAGCATCACGCAGTTCTTCATACCCTAAGGGCTCTGAAGAAGGAGGGCTTTGAGGTAACATTAGTTGATGTTCACGAGGATGGACTAATTAGACCGTCAGAGGTTGAAGAAGCAATTAGGGATGATACATGTCTTGTTACAATTATGTATGCTAACAACGAGATAGGAACGATTCAGCCTATAGAAGAGATTGGCGCAATATGTAAGAAGAAGGATGTGCTGTTTCATACAGATGCTGTCCAAGCAATTGGACATATCCCAGTTGATGTAATTAAGGATAATGTGGATATGCTATCTGCTTCGGGTCACAAATTCAACGGACCTAAGGGAGTGGGCTTCTTGTACGCAAGAAAGGGAGTTCCTCTTACAAGTCTTATTGAAGGCGGCGCCCAGGAGAAGGGAAGAAGAGCTGGAACAGAAAACGTTCCTGCAATTGCTGCCATGGCTTTGGCGCTGCAAGAATCTGTTGATAAGATGGAAGAAGCTAACAAGACTATTGTTGCTAAGAGAAACAGGATAATAGAAGGCTTTAGTGAGATTGAGCATAGCGCAATTAATGGTGATGCCACTAAGCGTCTCCCTGGAAATGTTAACTTTTGCTTTGAAGGTATAGAAGGGGAATCGTTACTTCTATTACTTGATGACAAAGGGATTATGGCATCATCTGGAAGTGCCTGTACATCTGGCTCTCTTGATCCATCACATGTTCTTCTTGCAATTGGTAGAGTGCACGATGTAGCGCATGGTTCTCTTCGCATTTCCATTGATGAAACAATTAGTGATGAAGATGTTGAAGAAATAATTAAGTCAGTAAAGGAAGTTGTTGAGTATCTAAGAGGCTTCTCACCAATTTGGAGAGACCTTGTTAATGGAAGAAAGGAGTTCATACTATAATGGCATTATACAGTGAGAAAGTTATGGATCATTTTAGAAATCCAAGGAATGTAGGAGTTATAGAGGATGCTAACGCTATTGGAGAAGTTGGCAATGCAAAATGTGGTGACATCATGAAGATGTATCTTAAGATAGAGGATGGCATTATTGAGGATGTTAAGTTCGAGACATTTGGTTGTGGAAGCGCTATTGCATCAAGTTCAATGGCAACAGAGATGATTAAAGGAAAGCCAGTCGAGGAAGCAGCACAGTTATCCAATAAGGCAGTAGCAGAGGCACTTGATGGGCTTCCAGACTATAAGATGCATTGTTCGGTATTAGCTGAAGAAGCTATAAAATCAGCCTTGGAAGACTATAATTCTAAAAAATCTTAATAAACCTATTGACATACTAGGTTAAAAGGTGTAGACTATCATCAGTTCTAATAAATGAGTATTTGTTAGAACTGATTTTTTACTTGAAAAGGAGATATTATTATGAGCAATTACAGATTCGAGACATTACAATTACATGTAGGACAAGAAAACCCAGATCCAGCTACTGACGCTAGAGCAGTACCGATTTATCAGACTACTTCTTATGTATTTCGCAATAGTAAGCATGCGGCTGATAGATTTGGATTAGCTGATGCTGGTAATATATATGGCAGATTAACTAACTCTACTCAAGGAGTTCTTGAGGAGAGAATAGCAGCTTTAGAAGGAGGTAGCGCTGCATTAGCATTAGCTTCTGGTGCGGCAGCAATCACTTATACAATTCAAGCCTTAGCTGCTAATGGTGGTCATATAGTTGCACAGAAGACTATATATGGCGGAAGCTATAATTTGTTAGCTCACACTTTACCTCAGTACGGAATAGAGACTAGTTTTGTTGATGCACATAATCTTGCCGAGCTAGAGTCTGCTATAAAAGACAACACAAGAGCAATTTATCTTGAGACATTAGGCAATCCTAATAGTGATATTCCTGATATTGATGCAATAGCTGATATTGCACACAAGCATGGCTTGTCAGTTGTTGTTGATAACACATTTGGTACACCATACCTTATTAGACCAATTGAGCATGGAGCTGATATTGTTGTTCATTCTGCAACAAAGTTCATTGGAGGTCATGGAACAACTCTTGGTGGTATCATTGTTGAATCAGGTACATTTGACTGGAAAGCAAGTGGCAAATACCCTAATATTGCATCACCTAATCCAAGCTATCATGGAGTTTCTTTCTATGATGCAGTTGGACCTGCAGCTTTTGTTACATTTATTCGTGCAATTCTGCTTCGTGATACTGGCGCAACATTATCACCATTTAATGCATTCCTACTACTTCAGGGTGTGGAGACATTGTCCTTAAGATTAGAGAGACACGTGGAGAATACCAAGAAGGTTATTGAATTCTTAGAGAATCATCCTAAGGTGGTTAAGGTTAATCATCCATCAGTTGCTGACCATCCTGATCACGAATTATATAACAGATATTTCCCTAATGGTGGTGGCTCAATATTCACATTTGAATTACAAGGTGGACAGGATGAGGCGTGGAAGTTCATTGATAATCTTGAGATATTCTCACTTCTTGCCAATGTTGCTGATGTTAAGAGCCTTGTTATTCATCCAGCATCTACAACACACTCACAGTTATCAGAAGAGGAGCTACTTGACCAGGAAATCAAGAGTAATACAATTCGTCTGTCAATTGGAACAGAACATATTGATGATATTATTGCTGACTTAGAGAAAGGTTTTGCAGCAATATAGAAAATGTGTCATAATTACATAGAACTACTGTAAATTAAGAATATTGCAATGCTTGAAATAATACTTTACAATAGAAAATAATTGTGCTAATATATATTAGTCGTTTATGTGCGACTATAACTAGGAGGAAATATTATGTCAGCTATAAGAATGGTATGCTTAGTTGCATTTATAATCGTAAGTGTTGCAATTACAGTGCTTGTACTTATGCAGGAAGGTAAGTCACAAGGTCTTGGTTCATTGTCAGGACAGGCTTCTTCTGATACATATTTTAATAAGCATAAGGCTCGTACTAAGGAAGGTACATTAGTTAGAGTTACAACTGCATTAGTTGTTGTATTCTTTGCTCTTGCTATTGTTCTTAATATTGGTAGTTTCTAATTACTAGATTGCTATTATTGTAACCTGCGATTATATGTCGCAGGTTATTTTTATGTGCTTTTGTAAATGTTGTAGGAGACGTAATGGATATTAATAAGGAGCTTGAAGCAATCAATGAGGACATTGATTTTCAAGATAGATGTGACATTCTCTACAAGTTAATATGTGATGATTTATATGTGCCAATGAAGGCTAGAGAATTAGCCATACTCCTTAATATTCCCAAGGGAGACAGAGATAATCTTCACAAGGTACTAGATACCCTTGTTAAGAGAGGCTTAATTGTATGCACACCTAATGGCAAATACATTAAGGCAGACAAGGATGATACTAGTTCTAAGGATAGTATAGGTCTTGAGGTACACTCTGATAATACTCTTGTTGGAACATTTACACCCAGCGCAAGAGGCTTTGGGTTTGTGCGAATAGATGATACTTTAGAGGATATATTTGTATCGAAGAAGAATTCTAATTACGCATTTTCAATGGATAAGGTGGAAATTAAGATTCTGCCATCTTCTCATGGGACTAATCGTGAAGGCGAGATTGTATCCATACTTGAGCATGAGGTTGATACTGTTGTAGGAACCTATGACAAAAGCGGCAATTTTGGCTTTGTTATTCCTGATAATAAGAGCATTAACTGCGATATTTTCATTCCTCAGGGAAAGGATATGCGTGCAGTAGATGGGGCCAAGGTAGTAGCATTTATTACAACCTATCCAAAGCGTGGTAAGAAGGCCGAGGGCGTAATTACTGAGATTATCGGTCATAAGAATGACCCAGGTGTAGATATATTATCTCTAATTAAGTCATATAATGTGCCAATTGAGTTTCCCGAGAAGGTTATTAATCAGTGTTCTAAGGTGGCAAAGCCTGTAACCGATGCTGATATGCTTGGAAGAGAAGATTTTCGCGGTGTAACAATGGTTACAATTGATGGCGCTGATGCTAAGGACTTAGATGATGCTGTATCTCTAACCTATAATGGTAAGGATTATGAGCTGGGAGTTTATATTGCTGATGTTGCTAACTATGTGCAGGAGAATTCTGCAATTGACAGGGAGGCATATAAGAGAGGCACTAGCGTATATCTGATTGACAGGGTTATACCTATGCTTCCTCATAGTTTGTCTAACGGAATATGTTCTCTTAATGAGGGCGAGGACAGGCTTGCCATGTGCTGCATTATGAAGATTGATGGGAGTGGCAATATATATGACCATAATATATGCGAGGGCGTAGTCAACATCAATCATAGAATGACATATTCAGATGTAAGTGCAATTCTAGATGGGGATAAGGATTTATATGATAAATACGAAGATGTTGCGGAAATGTTCATGCATATGTACACCCTGTCTAATATACTTAGAAATAAGAGGCGCGCTCGTGGCGGAATAGATTTCGATATAAGCGAGACTAAGTTTGAACTAGACGATAATGGTAATATTGTTGATGTTAAGCCATATATCAGAGATAAGGCATCTATGATAATAGAGGATTTTATGCTTGCTGCAAATGAGACAGTAGCTGAGGATTTCTTCTGGAAGGAGAGCCCGTTTCTATACAGGACACATGGTATTCCAGAGGAGGAGAAGATTAAATCTCTTCGAGCCTTTGTTGGCAAATTCGGATATGTCCTAAAGGGTGATATCAAAAGTCCACATCCTAAGGAGTTTCAGAAGCTACTTAGCAAGGTACAGGGCAAGGAAGAGGAGCTGTTAATAAGCAGACTGACTTTAAGGACTATGCAACAGGCAAAATATACTGTAGAGAATACGGGGCATTTTGGATTGGCAGCTAAGTATTACTGTCATTTTACTTCTCCAATTAGAAGATATCCAGATCTTTGTATTCATAGGATAATTAAGGACCATCTAAGAGGCAGATTTGACGAGAGAAGGAATGAACACTACATTTCCAATCTCCCAATGATTGCCCAGAATGTATGTAAGACAGAAAGGCGTGCAGAGGACTTAGAAAGAGATGTTGATAAGCTTAAGATGGTGCAATATATGAAGGGATTTCTCGGAGAAGAATTCGAAGGGATTGTATCATCTGTTACAAGATTCGGATTATTTGTGGAACTAAGTAATGGGATAGACGGACTTGTTCATATTAGTAGCATTAAGGGAGATTATTATAACTATGACGAGGCTAATTATGAGCTTGTTGGAGAGAGGACTAATAAGAGATATTCAATCGGTATGTCAGTTAAGGTGGTTTTAGTTCAGGCTGATGAAGATGCAAGAACTATTGATTTTGAGTTAGTTATGTAGTATCATATCATAATTGCTTAGGAGGTGATATGTGTGTCAGGACAACCTAAGAAGTTAATAGCGAATAACAAGAAGGCCTATCATGACTATTTTCTTGAAGAGAAGATAGAGGCGGGCATAGAGCTTGTTGGAACAGAGGTTAAGTCTCTAAGAATGGGCAAATGTTCTATTAAAGAAGCATTTGTCAGAATAGATAATGGCGAGATTTATATCTATCAGATGCACATTTCTCCTTATGAAAAGGGCAATATATTCAACAGGGACCCCTTAAGACCAAGAAAGCTTCTGCTACATAAGTATGAGATACTTAAGCTTGAGGGCAAGATTAAGGAAAAGGGTTATACAATTGTTCCAGTTGAAGTGTACTTTAATAAGGGCAGAGTCAAGCTTATGATTGCGCTTGCCAAGGGTAAGAAGCTATATGATAAGAGAGCTGATATCAAGGCGAAGGATTTAAAGCGCGAGGCTGGAAGAGAGTTCAAGATAAAGAATATGTAACTTCTGTTCGATATATATAATAAGGGCTAGTAAAGGTTTCGACAGGGATTAGGAAGCGAAAGAAGCGAGTCGGTGGTCACACGTTAAGTGGCGAAATTAAATTTAATTGCTAACGACGAAAAATTAGCAATGGCTGCCTAGTTGCGGCCAGTCTGACCTAAAGCACTCACACTTTAGAATCAGGCTTCGACTTATGTGAGAAACGACATACATTAAGCTTTGCGTGTATGGGCGTATTATGAAGCTACTAAGGCATCTAGGGTGTTTGTTCTCGATTTGCCAAGGGAATTTCAAATAACAAACTACACTCGTAGAAGAGTCGTGGAATAGTTTTTGGACACGGGTTCGACTCCCGTCTAGTCCACTACTTTCGCAAATGGCGAAAAATCAACAAAAGCACTTCAAACCTAGTATTTTCAAGGGTTTAGAGGTGCTTTATAATGTTCGCTTTTAGGAACTAATGTTCCTGAAAAGTGACGAAAAAGTTGTCAAAAGTTGTCAAAAATGAGCAAAAGTTGTCAAAAGTTGTCAAAAGTTGTCAAAATAAAACAGACCTTAAAACAGGTCTGCTTTTTGTATTATTTCTTTCTTTTTTTGTTCTTTAGCAAGTGAATGTCGGTAAACAGTTTTCATTATATGGTCTGTTTCATAACCTCCTAATGACATTATTGTTGCATCATCAACTCCTGCTTCATTTAATTTTGATACAAAATAATGTCTTAATTTATGTAAACTAAAGTGTGGAATGTTATGTTTTTTTATTATTTTAGATAAGTATTGATTTATCATCTCAGGACTTCCGTTATATAAGCCTTGTACTTTTATTCTTTCTTTTAATTCATCAGATATATATATTATTCTCGTTGAAGCACTTGTTTTTGTGGTTTTTTTGATTATGTATTTACCATCGGTGTTTTTTACTTTTGTTTTGTTAATATAAACTTTATTTTCTTTTATATCTGATTTAGTTAATGCACATATCTCGGAACGCCTTAAACCTAAACAAGCAAGTTTTAGAGGAATTTCGTATTTTGTGTTATAACATTCTTCCATAATGGTCTTTATATCCTCTCTAGTAGGTATATATGGTGTTTTTTTTATGTTCATAGGTAAATGTGTCCTTAAATGTATATCGTTCCTATATAGGCTTAATACAGACGAAATAAAGCTATGTAAATTTTTTGTAGATTTAGGAGAATGATTTTTAGCATAATTATTGATTTCTTTTTGAACATCTAATTGCGTAATTTCACCTATATCTTTATTCATTAATTGTTCCGATAATTGTCTGATTATTCCATTATATCCATTAATAGTGGTAGGAGATAATACATTTTGTTTAGCATCAATATAAGCGTTTGAGCAGGCTCTAAATGTATTTCCTTGTTTTTTAATTATATTTCTTTTATCCATTGCCTGTTGTAGCATTTTTTGAGTTGGTTTTGAATCAAATGTAAATGTGTATTTTATACCATTTATTTGTTTTCTTACACGATATTTATTACCTATTTTTTCAATTTTCATTTTATAATCCCTTTAATACAATGATGTTACCTTTTTTAACATATTTTTTTTAATTCTTCTTTTGTTAATAAGTATCCCAGATATTCTATTAATTCATTTTGCCCTTTATTGTTCAAACGATTATATTTGGTAGTTAAATATAATTCTGAATCAGATTTTGAAATATTTCCTAATAATTCAATAGGAGATACATCTAATGCTTTTGCAAACAATAGTAGCTTACTTACTAATAAGTCAACTTCTCCCTTTTCTATTTTTGCAATTATAGAACGGTCTGTATAGCCGATTTTCTCTGCTAATTCTTTTTGTGTCATTCCTTTCTCTGTTCTTATTTCTTTTATATTTTTATATAATTCTAACATTAATATCACCTCCTTTATTTGATTATATTATTAAATTGTGAATTTAACAATAAAAAAGTTATTGACAGGCACATATAATATATATATAATAAGGATGTGAATAAAAATCACATATAAAGTTATAGGAGGTGTATTTTGACAGATATTGAAGAATTACGCAAGGCATATCATAGTAGTGGTGTCGATATTGATTATATATCTAATTATATGAATCGTTCCAGAAATAGAGTGATTTTAATATTGAGTGGTGCTGATTTGACTGTTTCTGAAATGATATTATTGTCTGGTGCGTTAAGTCTTACAAAGGAACAAATGGATAAAATTTTTTTATCCTATAAAGTGAATTAAATTCACGATA
>ONCT01000003.1 GCA_900316395.1 uncultured Lachnospiraceae bacterium
TCTAATGTCAGCATCATTAGTCTTAAGCTCATAGTAATCATCTATTTTATATATAGCCTTAATGTCTGTGATTATTCTCATAGTTATCACCTCTTAACTCTGGCAGAACCACCAGACATTAACGCTTCAACTTCTTTCACATTTGCCATAGAAGTATCTCCAGGTGTGGTCATTGCAAGAGCTCCGTGTGCGGCGCCGTAGTTGACCGCCTTAGCTGGGTCACCAGTTGTCATCAGGCCATAGATCAATCCACTTGCAAATGAGTCACCGCCTCCAACTCTGTCGAGAATTTCTAAGCTGTCATATTTGTTAGATTCATATATGTTGCCATCGCTGTAACAGATTGCAGACCAGTCATTAACGCTGGCTGTCTTAACTGTTCTAAGGGTTGTAGCAACAACCTTCCAATTAGGATATATCTTGACAGCATTTTCAAGCATAGCCTTGTAGCCATCGATGTTAAGAGTCTTAAGAGAATCATCGTTGCCCTCGACCTCTAGTCCGAGGCATGCAGTAAAGTCCTCTTCATTACCAATCATTACGTCAACATATTTTGCAATTTCTTTATTAACTTCTCTTGCCTTATCAAGACCTCCAATTGCAGACCACATAGAAGGTCTGTAGTTAAGGTCATAGCTGACATAAGTGCCATATTTCTTAGCAGTCTTAATTGCCTTGATAACACACTCGGCTGTTGTCTCAGACAGGGCAGCATATATTCCTCCTGTGTGAAGCCACTTAACCCCAAGCTCTCCGAAGATATAGTCAAAGTCATAGTCAGAAGTCTTAGAGATGGCAGTATTGGCTCTGTCGGAACAACCAACAGCACCTCTTACACCGAAGCCGCGCTCTGTGAAGTTAAGACCGTTTCGGCAGCTTCTTCCGATGCCGTCATATTGCTGCCATTTAATAAGGGAAGTATCAACCCCGCCTTGTAGAATCAGATCCTCAAGGAGCCTTCCCACTTCGTTATCAGCAAAGCTGGTGATACAAGCGGTGTTCATTCCGAAGCACTTTCTAAGGCCGCGAACAACGTTGTATTCTCCGCCGCCCTCCCATACTTTGAATTGTCTAGTGGTTCTAATCCTTCCTTCACCTGGGTCGAGCCTGAGCATTATTTCACCTAATGAAACAGCATCATATTTTGCATCCTTCTTTAATTCAAATTTCATCGTTATCCTCCTTGTTACTACTATCTCTTATTATTTCTTTTGGGCTTTTTTTATAAATCTTCTTACACTCTCTGTAAAATGTTGAATAGTTATCGAAACCGTATTCCTCAGCAGCAGTTGTAAGAGCTGTTCCCTGCCTTACTTTCGTAAGAGCATTTTCAATCTTGACCTTGACGATGTATTTATGTACCGATGTGTTTAAGTGCTCCTTAACAATCTTGGATATGTAGCTTCGACTCACATAGAACTGGGTGCTTAAGTCGTCTATACTTAGGGGCTCCTTAATATGTGAATGAATGTACCTTATAATAGAAGAGTACAAATCAGGGCTAACTGTCTCCTGACGAAATGTATTACGGATACTAATTACCCGACATAGACGGATGATAAGCTGCATAAACAAGGATTCAATTGCGAATTTGTATCCTACACTTTTCTCATCCATCTCGGATGTCATGTCCTCTAATATATTAAGTATGATTGTCTTATTCTTGGTGTCAGGTCGAAAGTGGCACAAGTTCTTCTTGGATATCTTACTGAACACCTTGAGGATTCCGTCGTCTCGTATGGATAGCTCATTTATATATGTGTCACTGGCCCATATAACGAATCGCTCATAGGTATTATTCTCGTCTGTGAATTTTACCTCTGGGAAATGTAATACTCCGGGCTTAATAATAAGAAAGTCTCCCTTCTTAAGATGGAACTTCTCATTTCCCACATTATAATTAGTATCACCATCAAGAAAGAAATAGAATTCAAAATGATTATGAGAATGTGGCTGAATCTTATCTATTGTCACATCCTTATAATGAAAGAACTCTAATGTCTCGCTTTGCATAATCTGCCTGGACGAAAATGAATTGAATATTGCTTCCATATAGTCTTCCTCTATGTTTATAATATACTTTCTTACCCTGAATGATACAACGCTTGTAGACATTTTGCAATGTTTTGTGCTAAATATGCAATTACATTTTGCAATTATTGTACTATAATTGTCTTACAGGTTAAGTAAAGCATTACATTAAGGAAAGGAAGCCAATTATGAAACTTTCGTTTAGGTGGTATGGAGAAGACGACAAAGTAACTCTCGATAACATTGCACAAATCCCAGGCATGGACTCTATTGTAACTGCAATATACGACGTTCCAGTTGGAGAGGTCTGGCCTCAGGAGGCAATCGACAAGCAGGCGAAGCTGGTTAAGGAAAAGGGATTATCATATGAGGTAATCGAATCAATTCCAGTTCACGAGGACATTAAGTTAGGAAAGCCAACTCGCGACAAATTAATTGATAATTATTGTGAGAATATAAGAAGGGTTGCCAAGGCAGGAATCAAATGCATCTGCTATAATTTCATGCCTGTATTTGATTGGACAAGAACGAGTCTTGACCATGTCAACAAGGATGGCTCAACATCTCTTGTATATTATCAGGAGGAGGTTGATAAGGTTAACCCTCTTAAGTCTGATTCCGACCTGACACTTCCAGGATGGGATGCAAGTTATACTCCTGAGGAGTTGGCACAGGTTGTATCTGAGTATAATGAGATGACAGAGGATCAGCTGTGGGACAACTTGGCGTATTTTATACATAGGATAATTCCTGTTGCAAGTGAATGTGATGTTAATATGGCAATTCATGAAGACGATCCTTGCTGGAGTATCTTTGGTCTTCCAAGAATAATAACAGATGAGAAGAATCTTGACAGATTCCTTGCTCTCGAGGATGACAAGCACCATGGCATTACACTTTGTACAGGTTCCCTTGGTTGTTCTAATAAGAATGATGTTGTTAAGATGGCTTATAAATATTCTAAGATGGGAAGAATACATTTTGCTCATCTAAGAAATGTTAAGGTGTTAGATAACGGTTTCGAGGAGTCAGGACATTTGTCCAAGGATGGAAGTCTTGATATGTATGAGATTGTCAAGGCTCTTGTTGACGGAGGCTTCGATGGATATGTAAGACCAGACCATGGACGAATGATATGGGGCGAGACAGGAAGAGCAGGATATGGACTATATGACAGAGCGCTAGGCGCATCATATATTAATGGATTATTTGAAGCAGTTGAGAAGATGCAATAATTAAGGAGGAAATAAAATGCAGGACTTTGGACTTGATATTAATGGTAAGGTAGCAGTTGTAACAGGAGCAGGTGGAGTGCTATGCTCAATGTTCGCTAAGACATTAGCAGAGCAGGGAGCTAAGGTTGCCCTTCTTGATCTTAACGAGGAAGCAGCGAAGAAGGCTGCTAAGGAGATTGAAGATGAAGGCTTTATAGCCAAGGGCTACAAGGCAAATGTGCTTGACAAGGCTAGTCTTGAAGAAGTACATTCAGCTGTATTAGAGGATTTGGGACCCTGTGATATATTGCTTAACGGAGCAGGTGGCAACAATGCAAGAGCTAATACTACTAATGAATATTTTGAAATAGGCGATGACGAGAAGGAAGATATTGTATCCTTCTTTGACTTAGACCAGAGTGGAGTTGAGTTCGTATTCAATCTCAACTTCATAGGAACACTTCTTCCTACACAGATATTTGCCAAGGATATGATTAATCGCAAGGATTGCTGCGTTATCAATGTATCATCTATGAATGCATTTACACCACTAACTAAGATACCTGCATATTCAGGCGCCAAGTCAGCGATTTCTAACTTCACTCAGTGGCTTGCAGTACATTTCTCTAAGGTAGGAATCAGAGTAAATGCTTTAGCGCCAGGCTTTTTCGTAACTAATCAGAATAGAGATTTGTTATTTGATAAGGATGGTAATCCTACAGAACGTAGTAACAAGATTCTTAATGCAACACCAATGGGACGCTTTGGAGAGGCAGAGGAGATTAATGGTACATTATTATACTTAGTTAACCCTAAGATGTCTGGATTTGTCACAGGCGTTGTAGTTCCAATTGACGGTGGTTTTGCAGCATACTCGGGAGTTTAATATGAAACAATTTCTAAATGATGATTTTCTACTACAATCAGACACTGCCAGGAAGCTATACAAGATAGCCAGCTCAGAAGGCGTTATTGATTTCCACAATCATCTAAGCGCTCAGGAAATCTACGAAAACAAAAACTATGATAACATAGCAACAGTATGGTTAGGTCACGACCACTACAAGTGGCGCGCCATGCGAAGCAATGGTATCCATGAGAAATTCATAACAGGCAATGCGCCAGACTATGATAAATATATGAAGTGGTGCGAAACAGTTCCTCGATTAATTGGAAGCCCTTTATATCATTGGAATCATCTTGAGATGAAGAGGTATTTTAATTATGACAAGCCCCTCTCATCAAAGACAGCAGAAGAGTTCTGGGATGTTGCAAATGATATGCTTTGCCTTGATGATTTTCGTCCAAGAGAGCTGCTAGTTAAAATGAATGTGGAAGAGCTATGTACTACAGATGATCCATCTGACAATCTTGAGTATCATAAGAGACTTAAGGATGAGGAGAAGAGATTCGTAGTTCGACCAACATTTCGCCCTGACAAAGCTCTTAATATATTAAGAGATGATTATAATACATACATGGCGGACCTTGAAGAAGCAGTGGGCTATTCTATCACATGCTATGATGACTTATGTAAGGCATTAGTGGATAGAATGGATTACTTCGAAGAGGCAGGCTGTAGAATTTCTGACCATAGTCTTGAAGGATATGTCTATATGGAAGACGAATCTGCAGCAACCCAGGATGATATATTCAGCAGAAGGAGAAATAACGAAGCCATAACAGCTAAAGAGGCAGCAGTATATCGAAGCCGACTGCTTGTATTTCTAGCAGCTAACTACCATAAAAAGGGTTGGATAATGCAGCTTCATATAGGTGCACTTCGTAATAACTCCACGAAGAGATATGAGAGTATTGGTGTCGATAGTGGCTTCGATAGTGCTGATGATTTTAGTTATGCTAAGGAGTTGTCTTCTCTACTTGATGCCATGGATTATAATAATAATCTTCCGAAGACAATTATTTATAATCTTAATTCCAAGGACAATACAACTATTGCAACTATGCTTGGGAATTTCCAAAATGAAGAAGCTAGAAGTAAGATCCAGCTTGGTGCAGCATGGTGGGTGCTAGACCATAAGAGAGGAATGGAGAATCAATTAATGTCATTTGCCGAATCAGGAGTTCTTGCTAACTTTGTTGGTATGGTAACTGATTCAAGAAGTATGTTGTCATTTCCAAGACATGAGTATTTTAGACGAATCCTTTGTAACTACATAGGGGGACTAGTTGAGAATGGCGAATACCCTGATGATGAGGAAATGCTCTCTGAGATAGTTAAGGATATATGCTACAATAATATTAAGAAGTTCATGAAGTGAGTGGAGGATGATATGGATATTTACAAATTAATAGAGGAAGCAAGGATTGTTCCTGTAATTGTAATAGAAGATGAGAAGGATGCACTTCCATTAGCAGAAGCACTAAGAAAAGGCGGAATTAATATTGCTGAAGTGACATTTCGAACTGACGCGGCTAAGGCTTCAATTGAGAAGATAAGTGCCGCATATCCTGATATGTTAGTAGGAGCAGGTACTGTCCTAACAATCGGACAAGTAGATGAAGCAGTTAAGGCTGGTGCCAAGTTCATTGTAACCCCAGGTAGCAATCCGAAGGTGATTGAATATTGTGTTAAGAACAATATTACAATCATTCCAGGCTGTGCTAATCCATCCAATGTGGAGTTAGCACTTGAGAACGGACTTGATGTTGTTAAGTTCTTTCCGGCAGAACAGGCAGGAGGAATTAATTACATTAAGGCAATCTCTGCACCTTATGGAAATGTAAGATTTATGCCAACAGGTGGAATTAATCCTCAGAATGTGGGAAGCTACCTAAAGGAAAAATGTATCATTGCCTGCGGCGGCAGCTGGATGGTGAAAAAAGACTTGATTGCAAATAAACAATTTGAAGAGATAACAAGACTTTGTAAAGAGGCTCTTGATATTGCGAAGGAATAAAAAGAGAGGGTGTGGTATGCCACACCCTCTAAGTGCTTAATGAAAGTATTATACTTCGTTTCTTGCTGCATTTAAGAAACCTACATACTTAACGTATCCAGCGATTTCAAGAATTGCAGCGAAGACGCTTAATGCAACAAGTAAGATTGCGCCTAATGTTACAATTCCTACTGCTGTAACAATAATAGAGGCAATAGCTAATACTAGTGAAATAATAATAGTAGCTAAGTATACGCGCCATGTACTTTGGGCCTTGTCAGTTAAAGAAGGATTAAGATTAGCACCACCAAATAATACATGATGTGTAACATACAAGCTAATAACCAAAGCAATAATATCACCTAAAGAATGTAGCCAGGTGATATTTGTTAATGCACCAATTAAAGGTATAACTGCTGAAGCAATTAATGCTATAAGTGTACCAACAAATGCTGATTTAATCATAGGCTCATCCTTACCAGCCTTGCTAAGACCAACTAACTGCAATATAAAAGCAATGATTACTAAAACAACTGAGCCAATTTCAACTACTCCATAGATAACAAGTCCTGCAGCAGGAATAAGAGTAAGGAGTACACCAACAACATCTATTACTGCAGCAATAATAACAAGTACCTCTGCTGTAAATAAATTCTTAAATCCCGCGCGAGCGTTTTCATGAGTCATAATTAATTCTCCCTTCAAAAATATAATTATGCCTTGAATTGTAGCAAAGATAATTTTATAAATCAATAGTCTATACCGATTGAAAATAATTGCCTTTTACTTTAAAATCATATAGTATATTAATTTGGTGTGGAAAAGATAAATTGTATATAGTTAGAAGAGGACAAAATGGATTTTATACCTGTTTTTATAAAAATGTCAGAACTCTTTCTGATAATTATAATTGGATATATTGCAGCTAAAGCAAAGATACTTGGACCTAATGTGAAGGCAGCGCTTTCTAAGATTATTATTAATATATCTATGCCTTGTACAATTCTGTCATCCGTAATGAATTCAGAGAACCTTCCTTCTACAAGTGAGATATTATTTATTCTGTTAATTGCATTTTCAACATATATTGTTCTTTTTGCATTAGCAAAGGGAACATCCTTTATACTAAGGCTTAAGGGCCAGCAAAAGGGCGCAGCAGAATTCGGAATTATGTTCGCTAATGTTGGCTTTATTGGCTTTCCAGTAACTTACGCAGTATTCGGTCCAGAATCTGCATTTTACACAAGCATATTCAATATGCCCTTCAATCTCTTATGTTATTCTCTTGGTATTGCAATGCTATCAGGCTACAACATCAAGGAGAAGATGAAGAATGTTAAAGAATCTGAAGTAAGTACCCTTAAAATATTTACAAGAAAAATTGGCAAGCTTATTCTTACACCGGCAATGATTGCAGCTATATTATGTGTAATTATGGGAGTAACTGGTTTTCAGGGACCAGACTTTCTTGCTGACACATTTGACATATTAGGAGGGATTACAACTCCTGGTGCATTGCTTGTAATCGGAGCAGCATTAGCAGAGATGCCATTCAAGGAAATGTTTACTAATGGCAAGGCGTATTTGTTCGCGCTAATCCAGGTAATTGTAACCCCGCTTCTTATGTACTTTATATATCTTCCAATATGTCAGGGGAATGATTTGCTCTTGGGAGAGACAGTGATAATATCAGCCATGCCAGTTGCAACAGCAGGTACTATGCTATGTGTTGAGTATGATGGTGATGAGAAATTCATGGCCCAGATAACATTTATTACAACCCTTGCTACTGTCATCACAATACCACTTCTTGCAGTCGTGTTGTAATGTCTGATATAATGATAAATCATAATGTGATTTGGCAAAAATCGGGAAGGATGCAGTTATGGTTAAGAAGATATTAGGGCGTGTATTAGTTGTCGTTCCGGCGTTGGCTATACAGGTGTTATGGATAGTATTGGTAGTCAAAGGAGTTAACTGGATTGCTGACGATTATCTGGTAGATGTTCTTAATGTATTATTTAGAATTCTAGCGGTAATATTTGTAATTAGTATTGTTAATAGAAGAGATGAAAGTGCCTATAAGATATTATGGGTTATAGTTATTGTGGCACTTCCAATCCTTGGTTCTATAATGTATCTGTTCCTTGGAAATAAGAGAACAGGAGCCCACTTAGACAGGAAGATAAGAAGGGCTGAGGAGGCGCTTGACAGAAGGACATTCTATAAGAATGAGAATATTGTATCTGAGATAGAGAGGGATGATGAGCATGTGGCTCAGATAATATCACACCTAAGCGAGGATACGAATTTTCCAGTTCTTCCTAATGAGAGTGTTAAGTACTATCCTTGGGGACAGGACGTCTTCGCAGATATGTGCGAGGATTTGAAGAAGGCTAAGAAATATGTGTACATTGAGTACTTCATAATTGAGAGAGGATTATTCTGGGATACACTTACTGATATTCTTGCAGAGAGGGTCAAGGAAGGTGTAGACGTCAGAGTAATATATGACGACCTTGGAAGTATCGGAACATATTCTGTTAAGGATGCCAAGGAGCTGAAGGATAGAGGAATCAAATGTGTTCCATTTAATCCACTTTTATTTGTCAGAACACAGCTTAATAACAGAACTCACCGCAAGATAATGGTAATTGATGGTGAGGTTGCATACAGTGGCGGAATTAATCTTGCGGATGAATATATTAATGAGACTCATCCTTATGGCGTATGGAAGGATATAGGATTTCGTATGACTGGTAAAGCAGTTCAAAGCTACCAGTTCATGTTCCTTGAATTCTGGAATGCAATAGTTCCTATAGATGAAGTAATGATTCCAGAGATACCTAAGGTTGTGGATAAGCCAGCAAGTGTAGATATGAGTAATATGGATGGATTTATCTGGCCATATTATGATTCACCTGAGAGAGAAGAGCATACAAGTAATGCGTTATTTACTGAGATGCTGTCAATGGCAACAGAGTATATATGGTTCTATACACCATATCTTATGTTGGGTGATACCTTATTCGATGCATTTATCAGAGCAGCAAGAAGAGGTGTAGATGTACGAGTAATTGTACCGGGTACTAGTGATTCTAAGATGGTGCAGCGAATTGCCAAGACCTACTACAGAGATTTAGTGGCTGCAGGGGTTAAGATCTATGAATATACACCAGGATTTGTTCACGCCAAGGCCATGATATGTGACGATAAGGTAGCAGGTGTAGGAACAGTTAATCTTGATTATAGAAGTCTGTTCTTACATTATGAATGCTTCAGCGTATTCTACAAGTCACATCTTATAGATGAGTTGAAGAAGGATTTCTTAGCCACTCAGGAAGAATGTGAGCTTAAGCCGCTAGAAAGCATACCTAACGGTGTTTTAACCAGATTCCTAAACGGAGTACTTCGACTGATTGCTCCACTTATGTAATCTGATTATTTCTTAATATAGGATATGAATACGTTGTTGTTCGCCTCGAATTTTGATGCGGCTTCAATCATTCCAACTCTGTTATATGCGTTGTTGTTAGGATTATATGTAACGATGCTTCCTGCATCATATCCCACAATTAGCTCTGCATCATTTGGTCCCGTTATGGCAAGCACAGGACTTCCCTGTGATACATAATACAGAACTTCATTCAGGTTACATCCTGTAAGGTCGAGCACGTTGTAATTCTTCATAACGCTCTTAAGTATCTCGTATGGACCCTCGCCGTTATCTATATAGGTATTAACCTCAACGTTGATGCCTTCCTTTACAAGCATTGTACTTATACATTTTGATAATGTATCAGCCTTGGCATCCTGGTCTCCTACATGCAATCCGCTAAATGCGTTAACATAGGCCTTGCGTCCCTTCTTCCATACATAGGACGAATTGTTATCTACTACAATTCCCATCTGTTCATCAGCGAATCTAATGGCATTGGATGTGATGTTAGAAGCGAGAAGAACGTTGCTTCCAACATATACGAAGTACTCGTCATTAGTGTTGTTAGCAGTAACGGTAATTGTGTTGCTGCCACCTATAAAGTGTGTGTCAGCCTTGGCGAAGTTCAGGGATGGAATAGGGTTTCGATCATCCATCTTCGCGCTCTTAAGAGTTGTTATCTCACCTCTTACTGGGTCCGGTGTAAATGTAAATGTAACAGCTCGTCCTAACTCACCAGCAGTATTCTTAATGGTATCCCCTTCGACCTCCATGTATCCAGCATCTGATCTTGATACTCTATCTAGCCACAATGTGAAGGATTCCAATCTTGCATTTGTTATATAGTATCCATCCTTGTGATAATCCTTAAGAATTGGATGTGATGGCAAAGTAACCTGCATTATGTAGATGTTAGATACAGGATATATTACCGAGCCTGCAATATTCTTGTCTACATCATTCACATTTACAATACCATATACTAGGTCTTCATCCATGAAGGCAAGTGGTCTTATGTATTCGTTCGATCCTGCATCTATGGTAAATGTGCTTTCATTACTTAAGTCTTCTACAATAAGGGATGTAGCCTTATTAGGCGTAGTAGTATAGGCAAGGTAGCGACCTGATTTTGATGCAGCATATTGTGAGGAATCTAGTCCTTCAAGTACTGTTTCCATAGTATCATTCTTCAAGTTAATCTTAACTAAGTTGCCCGAAATCATAACATAGAAGTACTTGTCATTAGCCTTATATAACAGGTCAGAGAAGCTTGCGTTAAGGATTTGATATGAACAGGTTGTGGCAACGAAGGCCTCTTCTATTGTCTTCTCTGAAGCTGCATCGTATTTATATAAATCAATACCGCAGTAGCCCTCGTGAGGACCATTGTTCATATAACCAAATACCGCAAAGTTCACATCACCATTTTCGTTAATTGCAAGAATCTTAATAGAGTGAGCATCATAGTAGCATCTTGGATCATTAATATTTCCATCAAGGAAACTAAATAACTTAAGCAGCTTACCCTTGTTCTGGTTGTATTCGTACAACTCTCCTGCCTGCTCAAAACAGGTAATAGTTCCCGTCTCATTAGACAGATAGTTCATGTCTCTTGAGGTTACGCCTAAGGTTAGGGAATTGTTATTCTGAGTCACATCATTTTCGTCAAGAAGCTCTTCCATATGACGACGATAATCTAATATGAAAACTCTTGTAGGTGTATAACGGACTTTATAGTATTCTTTAACATTGAAGTTAGAGATCTTGCCATTCTCGTTAAGCTGCAGCTGGTAAGTCATCTCGAATACGCAATAATCCGAGTTGATGTCCTTAATCTCGATAATAGGTGAATCGACCTGTGTTGCATCGAATCCACTGAAGCCAATCTGATCAGCGCTTGAAGCTAGAGTAACATCAGATAGTGTATCAAGGTTGGCATTGCTTGAAGTTTCAAGGTACATGCCAAGCTCGCTATAATGACCATTTAGCGAGGTGTCATGAAAATATTTGACGAAGTCAAACAGCTCCTTCTCATGACAATTAGATGGAATTAGTATTCTTGTGTAATAACGAATATCATCACCGTTACATTTTAGCTTAATAATGAACAGGTACTCTGTTCCTTCCTCCGTAAGATTCTCAATCTGAAGGTTGAGATTGATAACTCCTGAATCAGAGGTGCTATAGTCACTTACTTTAGTCTCAGCAATCTTTCGCTCCATATCTGTTGAGCGAATCTCATAGGATATGGCGTCAATATCGTTGCCATAGGTATTAATATCAAGTGACAGCTTTCTGTCGGAGGTCAGTGGAATTACAGAGTCACGCATATAGCAGGCATCCATCTCGTCCTTATACCCATGTAGCTGTCCTATGGTTGTACCAAATGCTTCTGAGGATATTGTAGGCAGAGTAGCGCCCTCCATATCAGATGTTGCATATACCTTTTTGAAATTAAATATAATAGAAAAAATAGCAAAGGCTACTACAAAAATAATAAGTGAAATTATTATTTGCTTTTTTAAACCCTTAACCATTTTAGGAAATCGTGAACGTGAACGCATAATTTGCTCCTTTCATTGCTTGACTATTATACCATCTTTTCTTGCGAAAAACCATTTATAGTGGTATAATTTATCAGCAATTTGCGTATTGTAATTATAAGGAGCACTCATGAAAGAGTTTTTTTCTAAAATCGGTGGGTTTTTTAAGAATATAGGTGACAAGATAAGTGGATTTTTCGGCAAGATACCGAAGCCAAAGTTTATGCAAAGCGAGAAATGGAAGAAGGTGTCAGACTTCTTAAAGAAGCATATGTTCATTTCCCATATCCCGCTTTCGCTTATTATGTGCTTTGTATTAGAGTGGATGTCGCGCCATTCCTTTATTAATGCATGTCATTTTGTAACGGATCATACAGCGGCATATCTATACAATTCATTCCTTATATATATTGTATATAGTCTGTGCTTCCTTTTCAAAAGACAGACATTTACAAGAATGATAATCTCCGCAGTCTTCGTTGCACTTGGAATTACTAACTGTATCGTATTATATAACAGAGTTACACCGTTCGGTTTTACTGACCTTAATATGATAACTGACCTCTTAACAATGCAGGGTGCAGGTTATATGAGCGTTGGTTTGACAGTAATTCTATTTGTTGCACTTGGTTCATATATAATCTACCTTGTATGGCTATTTAGAAAAGGTCAGAAGACTACTTACAAGATGCCTTTCTGGGGAAGACTAATAATTGTTGTCTTATGCTTTGTATCACTTCCACTTACCACGAAGTTCCTACAGAAGCAGGAAATACTTGCGGCTTATTTTGGTAATCTTCAGCAGGGATATTTTGATTACGGTTATTTATATGGCTTCTCTACAAGTGTCTTCGACAGAGGTATGAGTAAGCCTATGGATTATAATGAGGAAAATGTTGTTAAAATCGCTGACGAGACAGCGAAGGAGACTACTATTACTGCTGAGCAAGAGCCTAATATTATAGTTGTTCTGTTAGAGTCCTTCTATGATGTATCTGAGTCGGATTTTATTAAGACATCTGAGGATGCAACTCCATTTGCACATAGCTTAGAGAGAGATTTTTCTACAGGACACCTTACAGTTCCAGTTGTTGGCGCAGGAACCTGTAACTCAGAATTCGAGGTTCTTACTGCAATGTCCTGCAGATACTTCGGACCAGGTGAGTATCCACAGAAGACCGTTCTTAAGGATGTTGACAAATGTGAATCTGTAGCAGGAGACCTTAGAAATATAGGATACAGCTCACACGTAGTTCATAATAATGGTGGTAATTTCTATTCGAGAGTTAACGCATTTACACTGATGGGATTCGACACATTCCAGAGTAAGGAAATGCTTGATATAGTTGATTATACTCCAATGGGTTCATGGCCTACAGATGATATACTTATTCAATCTTCTGTAGACGCAATGGATATGACACCTAACAAGGATATGTTATATACAATTACTGTTGGAACTCATGGTAATTATCCGAAGGTACCTTATCCTGATGACCAGAAGATTAAGGTAAGCTGTGAGGGTAAGTCTCAAGAGGTTACCAACCAGTGGACATATTACATCAACAGATTAAATGAGATGGACACATTTATGAAGAACTATTGTGAGGCTCTTAATAACAGAGGCGAGAAGACTATTGTTATATTCTTCGGAGACCACTTGCCTACATTAGGTCTAACTGAGGCAGAGGTTGCTACTCACGACCTATATAAGACTAAGTATTTTACATGGAATAACTTCGGAATGTCCAAGGATGATATGGACTTAACAGCATATCAGCTTGTGCCAGAGTATCTTGATAGAATGGGAATTCACGAAGGTGTAATGATTAATTATAATCAGGACAGGATGGAGAAAGACATTCCTACCAACTCGGAAGAGTATCAGGAAGGATTGAAGCTTCTGCAATATGATATTCTCTATGGTAAGCAGTATGCTTATAAGGGAGAGGATAAGTATCCAGCATCTAACCTTGTAATGGGTGTTAAGGATGTTGTGATTAATAGAATGTATAACTTTGATGATGAGCTTCACATATACGGAGACAACTTTACTAACTGGAGTAAGGTATATGTTAATGGCAACAAGGTGGCTACAGGATATAAGAGTGGTCAGTGCCTGACAATAGATACTGAAGATGTTAAGAATGGAGATGTAATATGCGTACAGCAAATGGGCTCTAATAATTCAGTATTTAGAAGGTCTAATGAAGTGGTTGTGAATATTCCTACATTGAATCAAGAGGAAGCTAAGCAATAGATAAAAGCATAGTTAAAGCAGACAAGGAAGGAGATATATTATGTCTGAGAAAAAGATACCATACAAGATTTACTTAACAGAAGAAGAGATGCCTAAGCAGTGGTATAACCTGCGTGCAGATATGAAGAATAAGCCAGCGCCACTTCTTAATCCAGGTACGCTAGAGCCTGCTACTTTAGAAGAGCTAGAGCATGTATTTTGTACGGAGCTTGCCAAGCAGGAATTAGATGATACTAATCCTTATATAGATATTCCTGAAGAGATTAGAGACTTCTATAAGATGTTTCGCCCATCTCCACTTGTTAGAGCATATTGCCTAGAGGAGAAATTGCAGACACCAGCGAAGATTTATTATAAGTTCGAGGGTAATAATACTTCTGGTTCACATAAGCTTAATTCAGCAATTGCTCAGGCTTACTATGCTAAGAAGCAGGGACTTAAGGGTGTTACTACAGAGACAGGAGCAGGCCAGTGGGGTACAGCTCTTTCTATGGCATGTTCTTACTTCGGTCTAGATTGTAAGGTGTTCATGGTTAAGAGTTCATATAACCAGAAGCCTCAGAGAAAAGAAGTTATGAGAACATACGGTGCATCTGTTACAGCATCACCTTCAATGGATACTAATGTAGGAAGAGCAATTAATGAACAGTTCCCTAATGGAAATGGTTCTCTTGGTTGTGCCATATCAGAAGCGGTTGAGATGGCAACAACTCATGAAGGATATAGATATGTATTAGGCTCAGTTCTTAATCAGGTATTACTTCATCAGTCAGTTATTGGTCTTGAGACATTAACTGCTCTTGAGAAATATGGTGAGAAGGCTGATATCATTATTGGTTGTGCCGGTGGTGGTTCTAACTTAGGAGGTCTTGTATCACCATTTGTTAGAGATAAGATTCAAGGCAAGGACGATTATAGAATTATTGCTGTTGAGCCAGCATCTTGTCCTTCCCTTACAAGAGGTATATACGCATACGATTTCTGTGATACTGGTAAGGTATGTCCACTTGCTAAGATGTACACATTAGGACATGACTTTATGCCTTCTCCATCACATGCTGGAGGACTTAGATACCATGGAATGTCTTCTGTATTATCACAGCTTAAGGATGACGGAATAATTGAAGCTACAAGTGTAACTCAGACAGAGGTATTCGAGGCTGCTCAGAAGTTCGCAAGAGTTGAAGGAATTCTTCCAGCACCTGAAAGTGCACATGCTATTAAGGTTGCAATGGATGAGGCTATTCGTTGCAAGGAAACAGGCGAAGAGAAGACAATAGTATTCGGCTTAACAGGAACTGGTTATTTCGATATGTATGCTTATGCTGAATTCAATGATGGTACAATGTCAGACTATATTCCTACTGATGATGACATTAGAGAAAGTCTTAAGAACGTACCTAATGTTGATAAATAAAAAAGAAGAAAGGAAAAAGAAGCTATGACAAGAATTGGAATTATTGGATATGGTAATCTTGGAAGAGGAGTTGAGTCTGCAATTCGTCAGAATGATGATATGGAGCTTGTAGCAGTATTTACAAGAAGAGACCCTTCTACTCTCACAATCAAGTCACAGGGAGTTAAGGTTGATTCAGTAGATAATGTGGCAGATTATCAGGGAAAGATTGATGTTATGATTCTATGTGGAGGTTCAGCAACTGACCTTCCTAAGCAGACACCAGAATATGCGAAGCTATTTAACGTAGTTGATTCATTTGACACACATGCTAATATTCCTAC
Organism: uncultured Lachnospiraceae bacterium; assembly: GCA_900316395.1. GTDB lineage: Bacteria > Bacillota > Clostridia > Lachnospirales > Lachnospiraceae > RUG191. Next base: position 16,128 of record ONCT01000003.1, read on the forward strand.
ACATTTTGCTAATGTAGACAAGTCCTGCAAGGAGAATAATCATGTGGGATTAATCTCTTGTGGATGGGACCCAGGAATGTTCTCGCTTATGAGATTATATGGCAATGCATTTCTTCCAGATGGCGCTGATTACACATTCTGGGGCAAGGGCGTAAGCCAGGGACACTCAGATGCTGTTAGAAGAATCAAAGGAGTTAAGAATGCTAAGCAGTATACAATTCCTGTAGAGGCGGCGCTTGAGGCTGTAAGAAGCGGAAGCAACCCAGAGCTTACTACAAGACAGAAGCATACACGTGAGTGCTTCGTAGTGTTAGAGGATGGAGCTGATGCTAAGGCAATCGAGAAAGAGATCTGTGAAATGCCTAACTATTTTGCAGATTATGATACAACAGTTCATTTTATCGATGAGGAGGAATTCAATAAGAACCATAGTGGAATTCCACACGGTGGATTCGTTATTAGAAGTGGTAAGACAGGATGGGATTTAGAGGATACACATGTGGTTGAATACTCTATTAAGCTTGATTCTAATCCTGGATTTACATCTAGCATTATCGTAAGCTTTGCAAGAGCTGTTGACAGACTTTCTAAGGAAGGTGTGACTGGCGCTAAGACAGTATTCGATATTGCTCCTGCTTATCTTATTAATAAGTCTGATGAGGATATAAGAGCACATCTACTATAAAGATTATTATATAAATAGGTATTATTAATGAATGGAAAAAGCCGACTTCCCTGGGGATAGGGAGTCGGCTTTTTTAGGGAGTAAGAATATGATTAACAATCTTCGGATGCTTCTTCATTAACCTGACTTTTCATCTGGTTAGAAGCATCGAATATTGTATCAAGCAATGTGTTCATCTCTGTCATCTGTGTCAGGCTATCATCGCTGACAGAAATTGAACTATCTGCCGAAGCAGATACCTCCTGGGTAGTGGCTGAGAGGTTAGTGATTGAATCCATAATAGTTCTGTTAGCAGAGACAATATCGTTAACAGTACGGGTTATATTGTTAATTGAATCAATTAACTCTGACACATGGGCTTTAATCTCGTCAAAGCCCTCACTTGTCTTATCTATCATTTCGTTCTGTTTATCTGAACTTTCAGCTGACTTAGCCATATTATTACTTGCGTTATCTACGTCAACTGTTAGCTTGTTAATAATATCTGTTATCTGTTCTGTTGATTGCTTTGTCTCTTCAGAGAGGTTACGAATCTCATCAGCAACAACAGCGAAACCTTTACCTGCTTCACCGGCTCTTGCCGCTTCAATAGAAGCATTAAGGGCAAGCAGGTTAGTCTGATCTGAGATACTTAAGATGGTTCCAATAATTGCTTCTACTTCCTTAATTCTGTCATTAAGCTCAACTGTTGTGGTACGAGTTGTTCTATTAATCTCAGCGGTTTCCTGAGCTTGTCTTTTTAGCTCTTCAATTATTCTTGAGCCATTATCCACAACCTCTGCCGCCTGAAGAGAAGTCTCTTTCATTGCGTTAGCTTCATCTCCGGCACCAATAAGGTGTTCCTGGATGTCGCTGGTCATGGCTGTCTGATTATCAATTGATTCAGCAGTGCTTCTAATTGACATGGCTATTTCATTAACGGAAGAATTGCTTTGCTTAATACTGTCTGTTAATGTTGTTACAACACCAGAAGCGCTGTCCAAATTTTGGGACATAACTTTATATGCAGACATAATATTGTTGCTGGTATTCTTCTGGTCTTCCATCTGCTGATTAATGGCATCAATTTTCTCCGTGTTGTTCTTTATCTGCAGTCGGATAACAAATATACCGAATGTAAGTGATATAGCAACAACTACGCAGTTAATAATAACCTGGAATAGACCACTTCCGTCTGTTGTTAGTAAGAAGATTACTACGAATATTACATTAATAAGTACACATCCTATTGTGGCAATAACAGCTATTTTCATATCCTGTTCTAAGACAACTAATAGGACAAAGGGGAACATGAAGGCATATAATGCAGGCTCATTACAACTGCAATATAAGAATGCATAGGATAATGTCATTAATCCTAGACAAATCAAACCATCCTTGCTTTCTGCCTTGTTTCTAATTCTGGCAAATATAGCAAATAGGGCTGAGAAACCAATAAAGCCAGTTCTTACAATAGATAGGATTGAACCGTCCAGATATAGAGCAGATATTAATCCCATAGCAATAATAACAACCAAACGCACATTTGCAGCAAATTTATACTGCCTTAAAAACTGCATTTTCTCCAATGACATTATAAGTACCTCCCCATCTGTGTATTATGTCTTATACATAATTATACAATAGGAGAGGATGTATTACTATTGCCAGATTATTAAGAAATGAGAAGTATTACTCGTTAGAACGTTTTAATTTACGTTTTATGATATTAGACATCTTCTTTCGCTTGCCTTCGTTCTTGAATTCGCTAATACGAGACAAGGCATCTTTCTCGAATGCAGGGGTAGCTTCCATCATGGATTCAACCTCCTGCTCTAAGATTAATTCTTCTTCCTCATTATATTTTTTCGTCTTAGAGCTTAGACTGCCAGTCTTGGCTGTGATTTTGTCTTTGCTTTTTTCCAAACCTTTTTTGGCATCATTAATCTTAGATACAACGCTGCTTTCAATGTTGTCGTAGAGCTTCGACATTCTATAAGTGTATCTTGCTTCGAGTCTGTTGAAGTTGTGCTGGAAATTAGACAACGCAGATATGGTTAGGGCGAAGTCAATACCTAAGAGGAATATGAATAATAGTGACAGGCTTACCATTAAGGCATCTGGAAAATACGCAACAATGCCCTCTACCCATGGAATAAGCCATTTTACAATTATTATGGCTGCAACACCAAAGCCTATTGATGCACTAAGACAAATACGACCGTTGATGTTGAGGAATTTCTTGCTATAATCCCACCATATTGCGTGGAAGATTTTCTCTAATACATAGCTTGTCGTATATTCTAGAACAATACTTCCAAGATATCCAACAAGGAAGATAATGAATATATTTTTGTCGGCGAGAAATGGGATATTAAGGTCATAGAAAAGAAGGGTACCTATACAGGCGCCCACACCATAGATTGGGATAATAGGGCCGTAGAAAAAGCCCCTGTTTTGCCAACCATGCTTCTTAATAGATGAATATATTGATTCATATATAAATCCAAGAAAGCTATAGAAGAAAAAAATTACAACATATTTGCAGATTATCATTGTATGTTCCTTTTCTATTACTACTATTAATAATTATCACATTTTGTAGAGAAAATAACAAGAAAAATAAAGACAAAATTGGTGTAATTTGACCTTACAGGTGTGGTGGGGTACAATATATGGATGAGTGTTGTAACATAAAGGAGACTTTAATGAGAATTATACACTGTGCAGATTTGCATCTTGAATCTTCTCTTAAAAGCATATTGACGGGGGATAAGTTCAAGGAGAGAAGAGATGAGCTTCTACATAATTTCGATAGATTAGTTGACTATGCCAATGATAATAGCGTGGATATTATTCTGGTGGCTGGAGACATATTTGACAATGGCAAAAGAAGAAAGACAGCCATAAGACATATTATTGATCTGGTCAAGGATAACCCTGATATTGATTTCGTATTTCTTAAGGGTAATCACGACACGGGTGGTGTGTTCGATGATGAATATGAGATACCAGATAATGTGAAGCTCTTCGACCAGAAGAACTGGAAGAAATATGAATTCGGTGATGTGGTTATAAAGGGTGTGGAGCTTACCAAGGATAATTATAAGAATGTTGCATTAAGCCTTGTACTAGACCCTGGCAAATGTAACATAGTAACACTACATGCTGGTCTTGCTAATCATGAGGGCAATAAGGAGGCTTATGAAGTTAACCTTAATGACCTTAAGAATAAGAATATAGATTATCTTGCCCTTGGTCATATCCATAAGTATGAGAGGGAAGAGCTGGATGATAAAGGAATCTATGTCTATCCAGGCTGCCTTGAAGGTAGAGGATTTGACGAGGTTGGTCCTAAGGGATTTGTTCTATTAGATATTGGCGAAGATGGTAAGGTTGTAGATACGTTCGTACCATTTGCGAAAAGGGAAATCCACAGAGAAGAGGTCATGATAACACCTGAAGATACCATGCCTGATATTATTGGTAAGGTGGAGTCTGCTGTTAGTGGTATATCAGATAAAGACCTTGTTGAAATTATTCTTGTGGGTAAGACTAACATGGATGAGCTAGTCGATATTGATACATACAGAATCAAGAAGACGTTCGAAGACAGCTTCTATTTATTCAAGATAAAGGATAATACAACAGTAGATGTAGATTACGCAAGTTTTGCTAATGATAAGAGCCTCAAGGGAGAATTTATAAGGCTTCTTGAGAAGGAAGATCTTGAGGACGAGGACAAGTCAATCATTGTTGAACTTGGTATCAAAGCGCTTAAAGGGGAGCATTTGGATATATGATGATAGTATCTTGTCATATTGCAGGATATGGCAAATTCAAAGATAAAAGAATAGATTTTAAAGAAGGTCTCAACGTGTTAACAGAGGATAACGGTTGGGGCAAGAGTACGTTATGCTCTTATATATTTTCCATGTTCTACGGCAATCCTGCCTCAACTAGTAGAAAAGAGTTAGGAGACAGGAAGAAGTATGCCCCATGGGACGGTGGCCCATACGGGGGAAGTATGGTATTCGAGGTAGATGGTAAGAGATATCGCGTAGAGAGAATGTTTGCTTCAAGGCAAAAGGATGACACATTTGAACTATACGACGAAGAGACTAATCTTATCTCAGAAGATTATAGTGAGAACCTTGGTGAAGAATTATTCGGTATAGACAGAGAATCCTTCACTAAGTCTGTTTATGTGCCACAAAGTAGTATTCATTCAGAGATGACGAGTGCTATTAATAGTAAGCTAGGGGATATTGTAACTCTGCAGGATGACATTAACAATTTTGACGTAGCTATTAAACGAATCGAAACAGAGATTAGGGTATATAAGAAGAACAGTAAAGACGAAGGCATAAGAGGCAAGATTCTTAAGGTCCAGGATGAGATCAAAGAATTAGCAGAGGATGTTGAGAAGCTAGACAGCTTCCTTGAGTCCCAGCAAATGTATGAAAAGCTTCTTGATGATAAGGAAGAAGCTATAGCCAAGCTAAGAAGCGAGAAGGAAGTATTAAAAGGTCAGATTACGAAGCAAAGTGAAAGAGACCAGCTTACAGGTGAATACAATAATATCAAGAAGACGTACAACGAAGAGAAGCTAAGGCTTGATGAGCTAGACGACTATTTTGCTAGTGGCGTACCTACAGAGGAAGAGACGGAAGAGATGTTCGGTCTTGTTCAGAAGGTAGATGTACTTCAAAGCAGGGCTGACGATATTAAGAAGAATATGCCAAGCGAAGAGAAGATAGAGCTTCTTAAGAAATTGTTTACAGAGCCTCTTGAAGAAGAAACTATTAATGAGTGGAAAGAGCGCGCTAACAGATTGTCAGAGCTTCGTGTTCAGAAAGAGCATGCACAATTATCGGAAGATGATAAGAATGCCCTTGGGGAGCTTAAGTATTATTTTTCCAAGAAAAAGCCTACTAAGGAAGAGCTAGAAATAATTCGAAATGAGGCTGGAAATGTTAACAGGTTACAGGGAAGAATAGAAGAGACAAGAGAATACTTCGAGCAGCAACAGCATATATATGAGGAAGGCAAGAAGGAGAATTCCAATAATAACAAGCCTCTTATGATAATGCTATTTATAATTGGTATAATAATATTCGTTGGTTCTGTTACAACCATAATTCTAGTTAACAATACCCTAGGATATATTGTCGGCTTTTCTGGAATGGCAATATCACTAGTTATGTTCGCAGTAAGTGTTCTTATTAACAGGAAGCGTAACAAGATATCGAAGGATTTGATAGACGAGCTTGAGAAGAATTATAATGAAGCGAAGGAGAAGTATGAGCAGACAAAGAGCGAGTATGATGCTTCTAATAACATTTGTAAGGAATTCCTATCAGATTATCTTGTAAATGCTAATGATACCCTGCAGCAGATGGTATCAGACATAGAGCTTAAAGCAGAGAGATATGAGGCACTTCTTGCCAGTGAAGAGAAGGCTGTAGAGGCAGGAGGAAATGCCCTTGAGGAATTGAGCAGATTAGAGGTAGAGCTTTATACTGAGCTTATGCATTATCAGAACTGCTACGAGATGGAAGACTTGTATTCTTCTAATGCTGAGATGGAACTGATTCTTAAGATTAGTGAAGATAATAAGCTTTACATTACATATTTTAGCGATGATAAGGAAAGGTCAGAGATCATCGAACAAAGAGAAGTAATGATGAAGAAGATTGCTGCTTTCCTTAATAGATTTCCTTTCACAACAGGAGAAAATTTTGCGCAGAAGCTGGGCTTTGTATTAACTCAGAGAAGACAATACGAAGAGGTTGCTTCTAAGGTTGCAAAGCACGAAGAATATATTCAGGATTTTGAGAAGGATAACGAGGAATACACAGATGCTGCATCCGTAGAGGAGCTGCAGCATCAGCAGGAGGAATTAGATAAGAATATCGCATCTCTTATTGAGGAGATTAACGAGACTAGAAATCAGTTAAGAGATGTAAGAGAGATGATAGACAGTTGTCATGATAAGGCTAATCAGATTACTGAGCTTAGAGAGAAAGAGCAAGAGTATAACAGAAATGTAGATTATCTAGAGAAGACAATTACTTATCTAACTAAGGCTAAGAATAATTTCCTATCAAAATATATGCGACCTATGCAAAGGGGAATGAGAAATTACTTAGAACGAATCAATGACAAGGATGGGGCTTTATCAAGTGACGCATTTCGTATTGATACAAATCTTAATGTGTCAGTTGTATATGAAGGAAGCTCTAAGAGAGAAGAGTACCTTAGTGCAGGATATATTGATGTGGCATCTCTTTGTGCCAGATTCGCTCTAATTGATATTATGTACGATAACAAGAAGCCTATGGTTATATTAGATGACCCTCTAACTAATATGGATGAGTCTAAGATTGACATGGCACTTGATTTACTTAAGGATTTGTCTGAAGAAATACAGATATTGTATTTTACCTGTCACTCTTCAAGGGCATAAAAAGGGCGCTGTACTTATTAATTAATAATAATTACAACGCCTGATCTACTAACATTCCTGCATAAGCACTGCTTGCATATATTGCCGTAAAATTCTTACCCGGATTCTTGTATTCAACAAGCAGCTTATCTACATATTTCATAGGGTTAATAGAGGTCTTATCAGCTGCATTAGACAGGGCATGCTTGAAGGTGTTAAGAGTCTTGAACACGTCACTTCTATTAGCTCCTGTAACGCCACTTTGGATGGCCTCTCTATCCATTTCAAGGAAACCATTATCCGCAATACTAATTCCAATATCAGATAGCTGATTGCTTAGGGAACGACCTATTGCTGTCATCTCATTGAAGTATGAGTTGTTATGGTTGTTAGAGTAATCAGCTCCAATTCTAACCATGTTGTTGTATGCTTTAATAAGGTCTCCCACACTATCTGCAAGTGCCTCTGTATTAGTCTTGAATCCCACATTAACCTGCTGTCCATTAGAAGGCCTGTGAAGTGTTACCTCGAAGGCTTTATTAATGGTAAATGTGTTAGACATAGACGAATGCTCAGTATCGTTCAATGTAAATGAAGAATTGCGAGCAGGACTGGTGGTGTGGTTAATACCAAGTCTGTTAATCTCTGACCAGGATGTGCTACTCTCGATAGAGAACAATTCATCAGTACCTTCAGGAAGTCCTGTATTCTTAGAGGTTAGCTGTAGAGCACTCTGGTCTCTGCCGTTACTAATAACCTCTGCCTTAAGTCCTACATCTGAAGAATTTACAAGTCTTGCAATTTTTTTCTGAATATCTATGTTATTATCGCCGATATTAACGTTGAACTGGAATTCAAACGAATTACTAGTTGTGTTAAGGTCGAAGGAATAATGTCCTTCCTCAAAGTCATATCCATTGGAATTAAGGAAGTTACCAGTGTTAATCTGTGGTGTTGCAAGAGCCTCAACAGACATATTAAAGCTTGTGCTTGTCTGTGTGTTCTCGTCACCAACATAGCTTACACTAACTAAGTCATCATTAGAGGAAGCAGCTACTTTCTTATCAAGGAGAGATTCCATATCGTCGCCGTTAGATGACACCTCTGCAATGATGTTCTTAGCAGCTCTGGCGTTCTCCTTAAGATCAATGGCAAAACGAGTAAGGTCCCCGTCGTCCATATTAATCTTATACAGAGGAGACTCCTTGTTAGTTTTAAGCATATTATTATATGCAGCTCTTAATTCACTTTTCTTGTGGATATCATACTTAGAACCATTACCTCTAGGGTTATAGGTTGACAGATAATAATTGTATGCAGCATCAATCCTTGCCATAAGACGTCCCCTCCTTTCTTCCGTGAAATAATGCTTAGTAAAAATCCTTTCTTACCTGCACCGGGGTATAAAAGTCCATTTATTCGCTTATAGTATACCAAAAATCAAGGGTTTTGTCATCTACTAGATATTGAAAATTCGCGTAATAAAAGGTAATATGTAGTATGCTGATTAAATAACGAAGAGGTATAGGAAAATGTACGTAATAACAGGGCTTGGAAATCCAACATTAAAGTATTCAAAAACAAGGCATAATGTGGGCTTTGATACTATAGATGTTCTTGCAAAAAAATATGGAATTAAGGTCAAAAAAAAGCAGTTCAAGGCACTAACAGGTGAGGGCTTTATTGGTGGTGAAAAAGTCATCCTTGTTAAGCCTATGACTTACATGAATAATAGTGGAGAGTCAGTAAGTGAGATTGTTAAGTATTATAAGATTGACCCTGATATGGAGCTTATAATTATATCAGATGATCTTAATTTGGATGTGGGGGTACTTCGAATAAGAGCAAAGGGAAGTGCAGGAGGTCACAATGGCCTTAAAAGCATTATTAAGTGTGTGGGCACTGAAAGCTTTGACAGAGTTAGAATTGGTGTTGGCAAAGTACCAGCAGGAACAGATGTAATAACTCACGTACTAACACGTTTTAGCAGAGCTGACAGGGCCATTGTTAAGGAAAGCTTTGAGGTTGCGGCTGATGCAATCGTAAGTATTATAAGTGATGGAATAGACAAGACCATGAGTAAGTACAATGGTCCAATTGAACAGATTAGGAATAATTAGAATTATAGTCAAGGGTAAGTAATGAAAGCGTTAGAAGAGCCATTTGACAATTTAATAGAGTTAGCAGAGCTTAAGAAGGCGCTAAGTGGAAGCGTTGCAACATACGAATTGTCTGGCTGTATTGAGCCTGTTAAGCCGGCTATTATTAATGGCATGTCACAGGGCAGGACTATTGTGGTTGCCAGAGACGATGTGAGAGCAAGGCAGTTATATAATAGCTTTCAGGCTTACGGTGACAAGGGGGTATTCTTTCCTGGTAAGGATGTAATGTTTTATCAGGCTGACATTCGTGGAAATGCTCTTACGAAGGAAAGAATTAATGCTATTAAAGAAATACTTAATAGAGAAGAGGTTACTGTATTTCTTAGCGTGGATGGTCTCATTAACTGTTTGCCTGCAAAGGAAGTATTTAGCAGTAACTCTCTTAGTGCCAAGGTGGGAGACAGTGTTGATTTAGACAAGTGGATTAAGACACTTCTAAGCCTTGGATATGACAATGTATCAAGCGTTGATCATCCCGGGGAATTTACAGTGCGTGGAGGAATTCTTGATGTATTTCCTCTCACATCTGATATGCCATTTAGAGTGGAGCTATTTGGAGATGAAGTTGACTCTATTAGAAAATTCTCTGTGGAGAGTCAGACATCTGTTGAGAAGGTTGACAGGATAGATATAGACCCAGCCAGTGAGGTGGTTCTTACAGAGGATGACATCTACGAAGGAATACGTCTTATGGAGGAGGATGCTGATAAGCTATATAACAAGCTTAGAGAAGAATCCAAAATCGTAGAGGCGTCCAGAATACAAAAATCAACAGAGCAGATAATTGATGAAATAAGAGGTGGATGGGGAATGCAGGAATTAGAATCGCATTTGCCATACTTTGTAGACAAGACATATTCCATTCTAGATTACTTCGAAGATGCCCTTGTTATATTCGATGATGCCCGTAATTTCGAGGAAGAATTAATAGTTAGAGAAAGTGAATTCTTAGATAGTATGACGCGTCGTCTCGAGAAGGGATATTTGCTGCCTAGACAGTTAGAGATGATGAAGACTTCTAAGGAAATTATGACTAAGCTTAAGAAGTTCCATAGACTGGTTCTATCTGTTCTCGATACAAGAATTGCCAATATAACAATTAAGAAGAATTATTATATTAATGCAACTTCAATTACAAGCTATGGCGGAAGCTTTGAGAAGCTTGTAGAAGACTTGGAAAAATATAAGAAAAAGAGTACAAGAGTTGTCATAACCTCTGCTTCAAGGACAAAGGCTAAGAGACTTGCCAAGGATTTATTTGATAGAGAGTTGAACGCATATTACAGCGAGAATAAGGACAAGGAAGTATTAGAAGGGGAAGTACTAGTTACAGTAGGTGAGATTGAGAAGGGCTATACTTTTCCTGACATTAACTATGTGCTTATTACTGAAAATGATATATTCGGCTCTAAGGCTGCAGTAAAGAAAAGACGCAGAAAAAAATTCAAGGGAGAGCGCTTCAACTCCCTTCAGGAATTAAAAAATGGAGATTATGTAGTTCACGAGAATCATGGTGTTGGAATATATCGTGGAATTGAGAAAATCGAAGTCGAAGGTGTAATGAAAGACTATATTAAGATAGAGTATGCCAAGGGAGGCAATCTATTTATTCTTGCATCTTCATTTGACATGATTCAAAAGTATGGCGGAGCCGATTCTAAGAAGCCTAAGCTAAATACACTCGGTACAGCTGCATGGTCAAGGACTAAGCAAAGCGTAGAAAATGCAGTAGGTGAAGTGGCAAAGGAATTAGTTGAGCTATACGCACTTCGTCAGCAGGATAAGGGCTATGTATATAGCAAGGACACCTTATGGCAGACGGAGTTCGAGGAGACATTTCCTTATGAGGAGACAAAGGGACAACAGGAAGCAATTGAAGCCATGAAGGCCGATATGGAAAGTCCTAAGATTATGGACCGACTTATTTGTGGAGACGTTGGATACGGCAAGACGGAAATCGCAATTCGTGGAGCCTTCAAGGCTGTTCAGGATAACAAACAGGTGGTAATGCTATGTCCAACGACAATACTAGCGCAGCAGCATTATAATACATTTATCCAGAGGATGGAGAACTATCCTGTCAACATAGAGCTGCTCTGCAGATTTCGCACGCCTGCCCAGCAAAAGCAGACAATAGAAGGTCTAAAAAGCGGCAAGGTAGACATTGTGATTGGAACCCACAGAGTCTTGTCTAAGGATGTGTCCTTTCATGACTTGGGGCTTCTTATAATTGATGAGGAGCAAAGGTTCGGAGTTGCCCATAAGGAGAAGATTAAGACCCTTAAGAAGAATATAGACGTTATAAGTCTTACTGCTACACCAATTCCAAGAACCCTTCATATGAGTCTGGCAGGAATAAGGGACATGAGTGTTCTCGAGGAAGCCCCTGTAGACAGAATGCCTATTCAGACATTTGTATTTGAATACAACGAAGAGATGGTAAGGGATGCCATCCTAAGGGAAATGCACCGCGGTGGTCAGGTCTATTATGTGTATAACAGAGTTAACACAATAATGGAAATGACTAATAAGATTAAGGAACTTGTTCCTGAGGCAAATGTGGAATACGCCCATGGCAGAATGAGCGAGTCTCGCCTTGAAGAGATAATGAGTGATTTTGTTAATGGTGAGATAGACGTGCTTATATCAACAACTATTATTGAGATAGGTCTGGATATTCCTAATGTCAATACTATGATTATTCATGATGCCGAGAGACTGGGACTATCGCAGTTATATCAGCTAAGAGGCAGAATTGGAAGAAGTAACAGAATGGCCTATGCCTTCTTCATGTATAAGAAGGACAAGATTCTTAAGGAAGAAGCGGAGAAGCGACTGGCGGCTATTAAGGAGTTTTCTGATCTTGGAAGTGGCTTCAAGATTGCATTAAGAGACTTAGAGATGAGAGGCGCCGGCAACATGCTTGGCAAGAGTCAGCATGGTCACATGGAAGCAGTGGGTTACGACTTGTACTGTAAAATGTTAAATAACGCCCTGAAGCTTGAAAAGGGCGATAAGGACATACCAGCCCATAGCACTGAAATTGATATCAATATAGATGCTTACATTCCGCCTAAATATATATCAGATGAGGTTCATAAGTTAGATATCTATAAGAGAATCTCAGAGATAAAGAATGATGATGAGTATGATGCAATGCTCGAAGAATTACTAGATAGGTTCGGAGAGATTCCTAAGCCGGTTATGAACCTAATGAATATTGCCAGATTAAAATATAATGCCCTTCGTTCCTGTGTCACTAAGATATCAAGAAGTGATAATGAGATTAGGATTCGAATGTATAACAAGGCAAGGTTCAATCCAGAAGGAATAATCGACTTGGTAGAGAGACGTCATCCTGTCATTACATTTTCAGCAAATCCAAAGAATCCAGAATTTACATATAACATTAAGGCTGATAATGTAAAGAGTCCAGAAGAGATGTGCGATACACTTCTTGACTTCTTGCAAGACCTGCAGAAAATAAGAGAGGAATAGTAGGTTGAATTAATTTCATAATAAATGTATAATTTCTAAGGATAACATCATAATAGGAGTGAACAAATGAAGAAGAAAATATTATGTATAGGAATGATTCTTGTTATGGCAATGGTTGCGCTAACAGGATGTAAAATTAAGAATTACGACTCTAATGTAGTTGATATTAATAATGGCGAAGATGGCATTAAGCTTGGATATGTCAACTTTGTATTCAAATATACACAGGCGGGCTATGACATCAATTATGGTTCTACATATGGAACTAAGCTCTGGACTGATGATATGACAGGTACAGGCCAGCCATTCTCAGAGGAAGTTAAGAATAATGTTGTTGAGACTTTAGAGAAGCAGTATATCATCAAGAAGCACGCAGACGAATTAGGCGTTAAGATAACAGAGGATGATAAGACTAAGATTGACGAGGCAACTAAGAAGTTCCTAAGTGAGAATACATCTTCTACCCTTAATGCAATGGGAGCAGACGAAGATGTTGTAAGACAGATGCTTACTGATATGACTTATGTATCCAAGGTTGAGAAGGCATTAGAAGCACGCGGCAAAGCAGAAGGCGCTATTAATGACACTACTAATGCTAATACCTATGTCAACAATGTTGTTGCGACCTGGGAGAACGGATATGATTTCAAGGTAGATGATAAGCTATTATCACAGATAACTGTTGAAGATATGTTTGCAACTAGCGCATCAGCATCAGCAGCTAGTGCAGCTACAACTACTAACAGTACTCAAGGGAAATAATAATATATGAAATTTGTATTAAGATACATGGCTTTATACAAAAAACAAAGTATATTGGCACCTATATTCAAAATGCTAGAGGCAGTTTTTGAATTATTGGTGCCTTTTGTTGTGGCTGAAGTTATTGATAATGGAATTAATGCACGGGATGAAGGCTACATAGTTAAGATGATTCTCGTTATGTTAGCATTTGCTATTGTAGGTGCCATATCTGCTGTGACAGCCCAGTATTTTGCAGCCAGCGCTGCAACAGGGGTGGCCGCTGATATAAGAAAAGACCTTAACAATAAGGTAATTAATATGGATAAGAGAAGGTATAGAAGCCTTGGTGTATCTACTCTTATTACGAGAATGACAAGCGATGTGAATGCCGTACAAAATGCGGTTAATATGTTCCTGAGATTATTCTTAAGGTCTCCATTTATTGTTGCAGGTGCATTCATAATGTCTGTCATTATTAGTCCCCGCATGTCTCTTATTATTGGTGGAGTAATTGTAGTTCTTGCCATAGTTATTGCTGTTGTTATGAAGATAACTCTTCCTCGAATTAGTGATATTCAATCTAAGCTGGACTCTCTAATTGTGAGCATTAGGAACAATTATTCTGGAGCGAAGGTAATAAGAGGATTTCTTATACAGGATAAGGAAGTAGAGAAGTTTGATGGAGAATTGGAAGATATTAGAACAAGTCAGCTTAAGGTTGGAAGAAGGTCTAACATTCTTAACCCAATAACATTTGCGCTAGTTAATCTTGGCATTGTATTAGTTCTTCATTTTGGTGGGGGAAATGTGTATGCAGGAGAGCTGACAACTGGTGAAGTAGTGGCTCTTCTTAATTTCATGTCACAGATTCTAATTGAGCTTGTGAAATTAGCCAATCTAATTGTAATTCTAATGAAGGGTATTCCAAGTGCCAACAGAATAGAAGAGGTAATTGAAGGGGAGGGTAAAGAAGAGGCTGAAGCCCCAATAGTATTATCAGTTCGTAGCATTGTTGATGAAGAGTTAAAGGACATAGGTAAGGGAAAAAAGATTGGAATAATAGGACCAACGGGTTCTGGAAAAAGCCTGCTTCTTAGTGAGTACATGCAAGGGGTAACAGATAAGTCTAAGGTGGGCTATGTTCCCCAGGAGGATACATTCTTTACAGGCAGTATTGCTGAGAATATTCTTCTCAAAGACCACAAGGGAGAAGATATAAGCTATGCACTTAATATGAGTTGCTTTCAGGAAGTGGTTGATGTCAAGGGAGGAGAGGATACTTTACTTGAGAGAAATGCAGACAATCTCTCCACTGGTCAGAGGAAGAGGTTAGCTCTTGCAAGAGCTCTTAATAAGAAGCCTGATGTTCTATTAATGGATGATGTTACTAATCCACTTGATATGATTACAGAGAAGGAAGTAATTAGTAATGTGCTTGACTCAGATATGGCAGTTGTAATTGCATCACAGAAGCCTAGTGCGGTTATGAGAGCAGACACAATAATTGTTATTGACGGCGGCAAAATCCTTGACAAGGGAAGTCATGAAGAGCTGTTAGAAAAATGCTCATTATATGAGAAGATGTTCTATGCTCAGTTCCCGGAGAGGAGAGCCTATGTGTAGAAGATTAATTAGGGATTATAAGAGATACATATTACCATTCATAGCTTCCATGGTATTAGCTCTAATATCAACTGGACTTGCTCTCTTCGTACCAGTTCTTATGGGACAGGGAATGGATACAATAATTGGAGTAGGGGATGTTGACTTTGACAGCCTCTTTGTAATAATCCAGAAGATGATTCTTGCAATACTAATAAGTGCAATTAGCTTATGGATCATGAATGGAATTAATAACAGAATTGTCTATGGAATATCTACTGACTTAAGAGGTCGCGCTTTCAAAAGCTTTGTTGGAGCGCAGTACGATTATTTGGACACCTATAGCGAGGGAGATATTGTGAGCAGAATCATAGTTGACTGTGATGCAATTAGCGATGGCTTGCTTCTTGGCTTCAACCAATTCTTCATTGGTGTCGTAACAATTATTGTAACTCTTGTATTCATGATTAGGATAAATGTATATCTTGCCTTAGCGGTTGTTATCCTTACGCCTCTGTCATTATTTGTAGCAAGATTTATTATTAAGAATAGCAATAAATATTTTGAGCAGCAGGCTAAGAGTAGAGGAGAAATCACAGAGACATCCTCAGACATAATTACAATGAAGAAGGTAATTAATGATGAGGCTGCAGAAGAATATTTTGTAGAGAAATTCGAAGACATTAATACTAAGAATGAGAAGGTCTCAAGGAAGGCAACCTTCTTTTCTTCTCTTACTAATCCTATGACAAGATTAGTTAATGCAATATGTTACGCCCTGCTGACCTTTGGTGGTGGTATTATTGCAATAAAAGGAGACATTACAATTGGTGGACTAACAAGCTTCTTAGCTTACGCATCACAGTTTGCCAAACCATTTAACGACATTTCATCTGTTGTAACGGAGCTTCAAAATTCAATTGTGTGCTTAAAGAGAATGTATGAATTGATTGACGCCAAGCAGGAAAATGATATGGATAAATGTGATATGGATGAAGACGTTGATTCTGATATAGTATTTAACCATGTTGACTTTAGCTATACTGATAAGAAGGTCCTTAGTGATGTAACATTTACCATACCTAAGAATAAGAAAATGGGAATAGTGGGACCTACTGGCTGTGGCAAGACTACAATTATGAAGCTTCTCCTTAAGTACTATAATTATGATACGGGGGAGATTACTGTTGGAGGCAGGGATATTAGAGGCATGTCTCCCGACAAGGTTCGAGGAATGATGGGAATTATGTTCCAGGAGACATTCCTGATTACGGGAACTGTTATGGACAATATTCGCATGGGAAATGATGATGCAAGTGATGAAGATGTAATTAGGGCAGCGAAGGAATGTAACGCCCATGACTTTATAATGAATCTGCCTGATGGATATGAGACAATGGTCAATGAAGAGAATCTGTCTAAGGGACAAAGGCAGCTAATATGTATTGCAAGGCTGATGCTGGGGGACAGCTCTATTATTCTTCTTGACGAGGCTACGTCGTCGCTGGATATTCTAAGTGAGCAGCTAATTAAGGAGGCCTTTGATAAGATAATGGAAGGAAGGACAACTGTTGTTGTGGCCCACAGATTGTCTACTATAATCGACGCCGATATTATCCTGGTGGTTAAAGATGGCAGGGTGGTGGAAAGCGGCACTCATAGAGAACTGTTAGAGGGCAGAGGCTTTTATCATCAGCTGTACGAGAGTCAGCTTGGCTAGTGCATTTTATAGTAATAATAGAGGAAAATGGACACGTGTTTAGTAGTTTATGTATATTTACAAGTTGACATTTTGTGATATAATTTTAGTAATTGCGGAAAAATGCAATTGAGTATGAAGAGGTAGGGTAAATGGAACAATATGTTATAAAAGGCGGAAAGCCTCTTAGTGGCGAAGTAGAGATAGGTGGAGCGAAGAATGCGGCTCTTGCTATTATTGCTGCAGCCATTATGACAGATGAGACTGTCATTATAGATAACCTTCCTAATGTGCGTGATGTCAATGTTATGTTGGGCGCAATGGAAGATATAGGTGTTCATATTGAGAGAATCAATGAGCATCGTGTTAAGGTCAATGCGACTACAATCGGAAGACTTAGTGTTGATTACGAATACATTAAGAAGATAAGAGCATCTTATTATCTCTTAGGTGCCCTTCTTGGTAAATACAAGAAGGCTGAGGTGGCACTTCCTGGTGGATGCGACATAGGAAGCAGACCTATTGATTTGCATGTTAAGGGATTCAAGAGTCTTGGGGCAGAGGTGGATCTAAGCTATGGTCTAATCTCTGTTAATGCTAAGAGACTAATTGGAAAACATATATATATGGATAAGGTCTCGGTTGGAGCTACCATTAATATTATGATGGCTGCTACTCTTGCTGAGGGCAAGACTATTATTGAAAATGCTGCTAAGGAGCCACACGTGGTTGATGTAGCCAACTTCCTTAATAGCATGGGAGCTAATATTCGTGGTGCTGGTACTGATGTAATTAGAATTCAGGGTGTTAGCAAGCTCCACGGAACAGAGTATTCTGTAATTCCTGATCAGATTGAAGCTGGAACATTTATGTTCGCGGCAGCTACAACTAAGGGAGATATTCTTGTTAAAAATGTAATTCCTAAGCATTTAGAGGCTACAACAGCTAAGCTTATTGATGCAGGTTGTCAGGTTGTTGAATATGATGATGCTGTTCGTGTAATTGGAAGAAATAAGCTTATGGCTACACAGGTTACTACATTGCCATATCCTGGATTTCCAACAGATATGCAGCCACAGATGACTGTTGTGTTGGCGTTGGCTGATGGAGTTAGTACTGTTAACGAGTCAATATTCGAGAATAGATTCAAGTATGTAGATGAGCTTGCCAGAATGGGAGCTAACATTCAGGTTGAAGGCAATATTGCTATTATACGTGGTGTTGAGAAATATACAGGAGCCAGAGTAAGTGCTCCGGACCTTCGTGCAGGTGCAGCACTTGTAATTGCTGGACTTGGTGCAGAAGGAATTACCATTGTTGATGATATATATTATATTCAACGTGGGTATGAGAACTTCGATGAGAAGTTAAGAGGGCTCGGTGCTGTGATAAAGAAGACCGACTCTGAAGATCAGATTGAAAAATTCATACTTAAGGTGTCGTAAAATAAGCCTGCAGCTGCAGGCTTTTTTTTATAAGATAGATGTAATTGTTATATCTGTCTCCCTACTTAGGTCTACCATCTCATCACCGTCCACTTGGACGATAGGGCGGGATAGGCGAGACTTGTTAATATATACAATCTTGCCACTTCTACCATCTGATAAGATAACCTTACTGTTCTGGTAAGCGTTAGCAATTCTCTCAAGAAATGTTAAGATGTATTTTGTGTTGTATTTCTGAAGACCATCCTCTTCAAATGCTGCTATAACTTGGAAAGCACATTTTGGAGTTCTGTAGCTTCTTGCAGATGTCATGGCATCGTATACATCAGCGATTGCAATAATTGATGCAAAGTCTGATATCTCGTCAGCTTCAAGTCCACGAGGATAACCACTTCCGTCACTTCTCTCATGATGCTGCAATGCAGCGAATTGAATGTCGCTATTGAAGCCTGCTTTCTTAAGAAGCTTACTTCCCTTAAGGGCATGTGATTTGATAAGTTCGAACTCCTCGTCAGTAAGCTTTCCTGTCTTATTAAGAATCTCACTAGGAATCTCTGCTTTACCTATATCGTGAAGCATACCTGCAATTGTAAGTTCATTTAACTCAGACTTAGGAAGTTTGAGCCACTTACCAATTGCTCTTGATATAAGTGCCACATTAATTGAATGAGCATATACTGTGTCGTCAATTGATTTCATGCAGTGGAGTAAGTCAAATAACTGAATGCTTGTCTTAGATGCGAATAAGGACTCTGCCTTCTTGATAATACTTTCTTCTGATATGTTACCATCGCCAAATATTATGGTATCGAAAGCTTCTTCAAGTGAAGCCATATTCTCCGAATAGCTTAATTGGAAATCCTGGAATTCCTTGTCAGCCTGAAGTCTGCTGGTATAAGACATAGTCTCAGAAACTGTAGTAGCTTCCTCTTTCTTAGGCGCTGGCTTTGGTTCTGGTTTTGGGTCTGGCTTTGGTTCTTCTACTGGAGGTGCAACCTCAGCAACAGGAGGCTCTTCACCGAATCCATCTTCTACATGAACGCTTTCAATCTTATAGAAGGAAAGTCTGGCAATAAGCTTTGAATCTAATACTGTTCCCTTCTTAGATATTGTCTGACCTCTTTTGGTGATTATGGCCTTCTCCACAACCATTCCAGGTTTGAGTTCTTTGACTTCAAGTTTTGGCATTTTCTTACTCCTAAATTTGAATTAATATAGTTATGGAAACTACATATTGTGTTTTTCTTGTGAACATCTAGTAGTATTATACGCGTTAATAGTAGGTTTATGCAATATTTTTTCTAAAAAAACTGCATATATATTGACAAAAAATGGATAAGAGTGTATTGTTGTACGAGAAATATGAAAAATGAATAAAGAAGTGTAATTCTTATTAAGAGTGGTGGAGATAGTATGGATCGACGAAGCCACAGCAACCCCCGAATATGGGAAGGTGCTCACCGAAGCGAGTTATCGAACAATAAGAATTAGTTAATCGGTCCGCATAATAAGCGGATTTTTTTATGCTCATTTTATTCAGAGAAAGGAAATAGAAATGGAAAAGTTATTATTTACTTCAGAGTCTGTAACGGAAGGACACCCAGACAAGGTCTGTGATGCAATATCTGATGCAATTCTTGATGCGTGCTATGAGCAGGATCCAATGAGTCGTGTTGCATGTGAAAGTGCTTCTTGTACAGGTTTTGTACTTGTAACAGGAGAGATTACTACGAAGGCTAACCTTGATATACCTAAGATTGTTAGAGATACTGTCCTTGAGATAGGTTATGATGACGGCGCCAAGGGACTTGATGGCAATTCCTGTGCTGTTATGGTAGCTCTTGATAAGCAGTCGGCTGATATTGCAATGGGTGTTGATAAGGCACTTGAAGCCAAAGAAGGCTCTCTTAACGATGATTTAGACACAGGTGCTGGCGACCAGGGAATGATGTTCGGATATGCTACTAATGAGACAGAGGCATATATGCCATATCCAATTGACTTAGCTCATAAGCTATCCCTTCAGCTTGCCAAGGTTAGAAAGGATGGTACATTATCATACCTTAGACCTGATGGTAAGACGCAGGTGTCTGTTGAGTATGATGAGGCTGGCAAGCCTAAGAGATTAGAGGCAGTTGTTCTCTCAACTCAGCATAGCGATGATGTAACTCAGGAGCAGATTCATAAGGATATTAAGAAACACGTATTTGACCCAATCCTTCCACAGGAAATGGTAGATGATAAGACTAAATTCTTCATCAATCCTACTGGTCGATTCGTAATCGGTGGACCTCATGGAGATGCTGGTCTTACAGGACGTAAGATTATTGTTGATACTTATGGCGGAATGGCTCGTCATGGCGGCGGAGCCTTCTCTGGAAAGGATTGTACTAAGGTTGACCGTTCAGCAGCTTATGCAGCAAGATATGTTGCTAAGAATATTGTTGCAGCAGGACTTGCTGACAAATGTGAAATTCAGCTAAGCTATGCAATTGGTGTTGCAGAGCCAACTTCAATTATGGTTGACACATTTGGCACAGGTAAGAAGTCAGATGAAGAGCTTGTAGAGATTGTTAGAGATAATTTCGACCTAAGACCTGCAGGCATTATTAAAATGTTAGACTTAAGAAGACCTATTTATAGAAAGACAGCTTCCTATGGTCATTTCGGTAGAACGGATATTGATCTTCCATGGGAGAAATTAGACAAGGTAGATATACTTAAGAACGCTTAATTTATGAAGATAAGAACAAGACTTGTATTAGCATTTTGTATAATTATATTTATACCAATCGTAACGGTATTTACCGCATATATGCTGCTAGGATTCTCCAATTTTATTCCAAGTGACACTTTTGTACGCCTCAAGGAGCATCTTAGTGGCTTATCTGTTGATGCAGTAATATCAGGTGCTTTAATACTAATTCTTACAGCTACCATACTTATTCTGTGGATATATAAGGGCTTTGTGCCTAATATTAAGAAGCTTACCAAGGCTGCAAAATGTATTAAGGACGGAGATCTTGAATTTACAATATCAAGTGACGGTGCAGACGAGCTTAGTGAGCTTTGTAATACATTTGAAGAGATGAGGCTTCGTCTTAAGACTAGTGCTACAGACCGCGTGCGTAATGAGGCGGAGCAGAAAATGCTCATTTCCAATATTGCACATGACCTAAAGACACCTATTACGGCCATAAAGGGCTATTCAGAGGGCTTGTTAGACGGCGTGGCTAATAGTCCTAAGAAGCAGGAGGAGTATGTTAGAACCATTCTTAATAAGGCTATAGAAATGGATACTCTAATCAATGAGCTTACATTATATAGCAATCTAGATACCAGCAGAATTCCTTATAATTTCCAGAAAGTCAACGTGTCAGACTATTTTCAGGATTATACATGTGATATAAGTATGGATTTGTCCAATAAAGGAATAGAGCTTCAGTATGTTAATTATCTCGACCCTGATGTGGTCTGTGTTATTGACAGGGAGCAGCTTGGCAGGGTTATTAACAATATTGTGGGTAATTCTGTAAAATACAAAGGGGATAATGACCTTAAGATTGTATTTGCGATGCATGATGCAGGTGACTATGTGCAGGTGGATATTAAGGACAATGGTGTTGGTATTGCCAAGGATGATTTGCCTTATGTATTCGACCGTACATACAGGGGTGACAGAGCCAGAAATATGTCTGCCGGCGGAAGCGGAATAGGGCTATCCATTGTTAAGAGGATTGTAGAAGACCACGGTGGCAGAATCTGGGTTTCTAGCATTGAAGGCAAGGGAACAACAATGAGCTTCGTGCTTAAGAAGTACAAGCCTAAGAAATAAGGAGTATTTGATGCAGAAAATATTGATTGTTGAGGATGATGAGGCAATAGCGAATCTAGAAAAGGACTATCTTGAGGCAAGTGGCTTTAAGGTTGTGCTGGAAAATAAGGGCTCAGAGGGCTTGAAAAGAGCATTAGAAGAGGATTTTGATTTGTTTATTCTTGATTTAATGTTGCCTGATGTTGACGGATTTGAAATATGTAAGAGGATTAGAGAAGTCAAGAACACACCAATACTCATGGTTTCTGCCAAGAAGGATGATATTGACAAGATTAACGGTCTTGGAATGGGAGCTGATGACTATATTACCAAGCCCTTCTCTCCTGGTGAGCTTGTGGCAAGAGTAAAGGCGCATCTTAACAGGTTCGAGAGACTTATATCTAGTAATTCTGCTAAGAGGAAGAAGCTAATAGAAATTCGTGGCCTGCAGATAGATGAGGATAGTCGAATTGTCAAGGTAGATGGGGAAGAGATTCAGTTTTCTACAAGAGAATATGACCTGTTATTATATATGGTGAAGAATCCTAATAAGGTTATTTCCAAGGAAGAGCTTTTCGAGGCAATATGGGGGCAGGATTCCTGTGGCGACATCTCAACAGTAACTGTTCACATTAAGAAGGTAAGAGAGAAGATAGAATTAGATTCTTCCAAGCCACAGTATGTTGAAACAATATGGGGCCTGGGATATCGCTTCAGAATTTAGTTGTTAAATGGTGATATAACATTTTGCAGAGGTAGCATGGATAAGAAGGTTTGCATATATGCAATGACGCACAAGAGGTTTGATGAGTCTCACATAGACTTATACAAACCTTTATTTGTGGGTGCGCATGGTAAAGAAGACACATATGGTTATATAAGAGATGACAGCGGTGACAATATATCCCATAAAAACTGTTATTATAGCGAGCTGACGGGGCTGTACTGGGTGTATAAGAATGTTACTGATATGGATATTGTGGGCTGTTGCCATTACAGAAGATATCTAATTGACGAAGACGAGAATATTTTAAGTAAAGAGCAGATTATCGGCTATCTAAAGGACTATGATTGTATTACAAGCAAATGTCTTGATTTGAATTATACCTATTATTATGGTTTTTCTGAGAATCATAAGCCCTATTACCTTGATGAAACAAGGAAGGTGATTCAGGACATTTATCCGGATTACCTAGCGGACTATGACAAGCTTGTGAACGACAAGCACACATATTTTGGGAATATTCTAATATGCGAGAAGACGCTATTTGATGAATATGCAAAATGGCTATTTGATATACTTTTTACCTTAGAAGACAGGATTGTTATAGAAGAAGAGAACTCCTATCACAGGCGGATATTTGGCTTTATATCGGAATTTCTATGGTTTTTATGGGTTAAGCATAATAAGCTTGCTGCCAAGGAGCTGAAGGTTGGAATAGTTGGTGAGAAAATAGAAATTAAGGCTGTAAGAGCAAGGCTTAGGGAATATTTCGCCGCTGGAGACGTAGATGGAGCCAAAACGTATTTCCTAGAAGCAAAGAAAGCAAGGCCCGATATGATGATGGAGGCTTCTGATATAACAGGGGAGCTTCATATATGCATGCAGGCAATTGCAATAGCAGGACTTGAGAGAGAAATGGGACTTGATGACATAATATCAACCATCAGAGATTATGATAAGATAATAGATTATCTAGTGCGGCTTAATAACAAGGTAATTGAGGGACAGGAGGCCGATATTAAGGATGATTATTCCTTCGTTGCCATTGAGGTTGCAAGACGCATGTATATTCAGTAGAGAAAGTGAGTTAATAGCGCCACTTTCCTTGCACTAAACTATGTAAAATGCTAATATAGATTAAGATTTTTGGATATAAGGAGATTAAGATGTCTAATAATAAGAAATTCGTTGAAGAGATTACATCCAGGGAAGAGGATTATACACAGTGGTACACTGACGTTGTGAAGAAGGCAGAGCTTATGGACTATTCTTCTGTCAAGGGCTGTATGATTCTTAAGCCTAGAGGATATGCTATTTGGGAGAATATACAGCACATTCTTGATAAGAGATTCAAGAAGACTGGTGTGGAAAATGTGTATATGCCACTGTTTATCCCAGAGAGCCTGCTACAGAAGGAAAAGGATCACGTGGAGGGATTTGCTCCAGAGGTTGCCTGGGTAACTCATGGTGGTGCGGAAGAATTGCAGGAGAGACTATGCGTTCGTCCTACTTCTGAGACACTGTTTTGCGATTTGTATAAGGACATTATTCATTCATATAGAGATTTGCCTAAATGCTACAACCAGTGGTGCTCTGTTGTAAGATGGGAGAAGACTACAAGACCATTCCTTCGTTCATCAGAGTTCTTATGGCAGGAGGGACATACTGTTCATGCAACACATGAGGATGCTGAAGAGCGAACAATTCAGATGCTTAATGTGTATGCTGATTTTGCCAGTGAAGTCCTTGCAATTCCTATGGTTAAGGGCAAGAAGACTGACAAGGAGAAGTTCGCAGGAGCAGAGTCAACATATACTATTGAGGCTCTTATGCCTGATGGTAAGGCTCTTCAGTCAGGTACAAGTCACAACTTCGGAGACGGCTTTGCCAAGGCATTTGGCATACAGTATACAGACAACAATAATCAGCTGCAATACGCTCATCAGACTTCCTGGGGCGTATCCACAAGACTAATTGGCGCTATTATTATGGTACACAGTGATGACGCAGGTCTTTGCCTGCCTCCAATGATTGCACCTACACAGGTATGCGTTATTCCAATCCAGCAGAAGAAGGATGGAGTGCTTGATAAGGCTAGGGAGCTACATAATACACTTCTTGATGCTGATATCAGGGCCACAATTGACGACTCTGACAAGAGCCCTGGATGGAAGTTCTCAGAGGCTGAGATGTGTGGCGTTGCCTTAAGAATTGAGATTGGACCTAAGGATATAGAAGCTGGCAAATGTGTAATTGTACGCAGAGACACCAGAGAAAAGGTTGATTGCAAGCTAGAGGACGTTGTATCTACTGTTGAGTCGCTTATGAAGACAATGCAGCAGGATATGTATAATAAGGCTAAGGAATACTTAGATTCACATATTAGCGATGCTCATAATTACGAGGAATTTGTTAAGGCCGTAGAAGAGAAGCCTGGATTTATCAGAGGTATGTGGTGCGGCAATGTAGAGTGTGAGGAGAAGATTAAGGAGGATACAACTGCAACAAGTAGATGTATGCCTTTCGAGCAGGAAGAAATAGACAGCAAATGTGTATGCTGCGGAAAGCCAGCTAAGAAGCTGGTATACTGGGGAAAAGCTTATTAAATTCTGATATAAGGAATGATATATGAGTTGTAATAAGATGGAATTACCGAAAGAGGTAAGTTGTATAATTAAACTTCTAAATGAACGCGGACACGAAGCCTACGCAGTAGGCGGCGCTGTCCGCGACACTATATTAGGACGTAGTCCAGAGGACTGGGATGTTACTACCAGCGCCCTTCCTGATGAAATTAAATCAATATTTAACAGAACTGTAGACACTGGAATAGAGCATGGCACTGTTACAGTGCTTATGAAGGGCAAGGGCTATGAGGTAACTACCTATCGAATTGATGGGGAATACTTAGACAGCAGACATCCGAGAGATGTTAAATTCACCAGAAATCTTAGCGAAGATTTGTTAAGGCGTGATTTTACAATTAATGCAATGGCCTATAATGACAGGGATGGCCTTGTGGATGAATATGGTGGCGAGAAGGATCTTGAGGATGGAATCATTAGATGCGTAGGGGACCCAATTAAGAGATTTGAAGAAGATGCCCTTAGGATGTTAAGAGCAGTCAGGTTCTCGGCTCAGCTTGGATTCACTATTCATCCTGATACCAGGGAAGCGATTATTAAGCTTGCTCCTACAATTAAGAATATAAGCTGCGAGAGGATAAGAGACGAGATTCTAAAGCTAATAGAATCCGATAATCCGGGACACATAAGGGAATTATATAATCTTGGATTAACAAAATACATTTTGCAGGAATTCGATGAAATGATGGCCTGCGAGCAAAATAGTAAGCATCATATGTATAATGTAGGTGAGCACACCATACATGCCATGGAGAATATAGAGAGTGACCGGGTTCTTCGTCTTACAATGCTTCTTCATGATATGGGTAAGCCTTCTACTAAGTCTCAGGATGAGGATGGATATGATCATTTCTACAACCATCAGATAGTTGGCGCAGAAATGGCTAATAAGACTCTTCGTAGTCTTAAGCTGGATAATGATACCAGGAAGAAAGTGGTTAACCTGGTAAGATTCCACGATGAAAGGCCTGTTCTCAAGGAGAAAAAGGTCAGAAAATGTATTGTTGAGACTGGACTTGAAGCATTTCCTAATATTTTCGCTGTAAAAAGGGCGGATACCTTAGCTCAATCTATGTATAAAAGGGAAGAAAAGCTTAAGTATATTGATGATTTTGAAGCTATGTATAATGATATTGTTAGTAAGGGCCAGTGTCTTAGAATAGCTGATATGAAGATATCAGGTAAGGATTTGATTGAAATGGGAGTTAGACAAGGTCCTGATATTGGTGACATACTACAGGAACTATTTGAGGATGTGCTTAACAATCCTTCTCATAATGAAGAACAGTATCTTAAGGAACAGGCTGCAAAGCTATTATTAAAGAGGAAACAGCATGAAAGTTAAATCTATAATCAAGAACTTAACAGGTATTGTTTTGTTGCTGATAATAGGTGTGACATGTCTTGCGGGATGTGGCGAAAGCGATGCACATTTTGGCAAATCTAAAGCGCTACCGACGGAAGGCAACTCCACTTCTTCAGATAAGACTGACAATAATATATGCATAATACAAGAACTGAATATGCTTGAAGAGAACATTACTGTCTATAATATAGTGACTAATCGTGTTATGAGGTATAAATACAGCCTTGCCACTAGATTTCTAGACAAATACGGACAGGAAAGTAGCTCTCTTAACTTTACCCCGGGAACTGCAGTTGTACTTGGAGACAAGCTTCCTACTAATGCCTTAAGCGTTGTGAAGATGTCAGATAAGACCTGGAAGCAGGATGGTGTTACTAATTACACCATCAGCCCTGAAAATCACAAAATGACAATAGGAAGTGCAGAGTATCAGTTTAACGACAATATATGCGTATATTCTGGTGCCCAGTCCATATCAATACTTTCTGTTGGAAAGAGCGACACACTTACAGTTGTTGGTAAAGATAATAATATTCTGTCTATTGCAGTAACTACAGGCCATGGATATATTCAATTTATTAATTCGGAAAATTTTATTGGAAGTATGGTGCAGATAGGAAGCAATATCTTCGCCAAAATTACGCCTGATATTCTAGTTGAAGTACCAGAGGGTACATATAATGTTACTGTTGCTAACAATGGCTTTGGTGGAACTGTACAATGTAATGTAACTAAGGGTGAAATATCTGTTATTGATTTGGGTGAGATTCAAAGAGGCGGACCTAAGACTTCTCAGATTACTTTTGTATCGGCTACACCTGGCGTGGCGGTGTTCCTTGATGGCAATCAGGTGAATCCTAATGAACCTCAGGTTGTTCCTTATGGAATGCATCATGTTAAGGTTACAGCTACTGGCTACAATGACTGGAGCAGAACCTTGTATGTTAACTCTCCAAGTGCGAAGATTGCCATAGATATGTCAGACGAATCATCAACGCCGAGCAATAATACTACTACTGTTAGCAAGAGCAAGAAGAATACTACGAATGCTACTAATAGCTCCTCTGCTGTAAGCAATGATGTGGATTATTTGTCTACTTTGTCTAATATGATAAGCACAATTACGGGCAATAATTCAAGTACATAAAAAATTCATTGAAATTATGGGATTTTTCCTTGACAAAGTGGTGCAAAAACAGTATAAATGATGTTGTAAATTGTTTAGGGATGAACCTAATGATTATTAAATAATATTCTCGAGGAGGAAGAAACTATGAACAAAACAGAATTAGTTGCAGCTATGGTTGACAAAACTGGATTAACTAAGAAAGACTTAGAAGCTTCATTAAAGGCTTTTACAGAGGTTGTTGCTGAAGAGCTTAAGAAGGGTGAGAAGATCCAATTAGTTGGATTTGGTACTTTCGAAGTTTCTGAAAGAGCTGCACGTACAGGTAGAAATCCTAGAACAGGTGAAGAGATGAAGATCGCAGCTTCAAAGGCACCTAAGTTCAAGGCTGGTAAGGCTTTAAAGGATGCTGTAAATAAGTAATTCTTTTTTGAACAGAATTTCCGACCCAAGGCATTAAATGTCTTGGGTTTTTTTGTAGATACTATTTAAGCAAAGGAAACATTTATGAGACTAGATAAATATCTTAAGGTAAGCAGACTAATAAAAAGAAGAACAATTGCACAAGAGGCCTGTGACGCAGGGCGTGTCAAAATAAATGACAAGGTGGCGAAATCTTCTACCAAGGTTAAGGTTGGGGATATAATTGAAATTGAATTCGGTAACAAATCTGTTAAGGTGAGAGTTCTTGATATTCAGGATACTACCAAGAAGGAAGAAGCCAAAGATTTATTTGAATACATTAGCTAATCTAGTTAAATATTTAAGTTCCAAATACCCGAAAGCGATAAAAATGTCTTTATTTCGGGCATTTGAAACTTTAATTGTAAAAAAGTTAAAAATTTTTTAAAATAACTATAAAGTATTTAATAAATCTTCCGATATAGAAGATGACAGATATTTTAAGTTGCCGCTTTGTAGTATTTGTCGAAGGTGTGATAGCACAAGATATTGTGTAGCTTTGAATAGCGAATCATTAAAAATCAATTATTGAATGATAATTAAGGAGATTAACCATGTCTAGACCGAAGAAGAGGCGGGCTCTGAATGGTCGTATTTCTTTTGTGATTATCGTGTTGTTTCTAGTTGTAGTTATGACAGTTGCCATGATTATCCTAATTAGGAAGGATTTGGCCTTAAAGGACGTTGAGGCTAAGAAGATGGCTGAACTAGAGAAGGAACAACAGGTATCTCAGGAGTTAAGCGACAAAGAACGGTACACACAGACATCTGAATATGTTGAGAATACGGCTAAGAATAAGCTTGGACTCGTGAAAGAGGATGAGATTATTTTCCGTGAGAAATAATTAAGCGCACGACACCTGTAGTTTTTGTGCGCTTTTTGTGTATTTTCAGCTTCTTTTTGATATAATTAATCTATGATTTCTACTGTAAAAGACACCATTATTAATAACAAAATGATTGACAGAGGCGATAAGGTATTCGCAGCTGTATCTGGAGGCGCAGATTCGGTGTGCCTTCTTATTGTGCTTAAATATATTAAGGATGAATTGGGATTTGACCTTGAGGCAATCCATGTAGAGCATGGAATCAGAGGAGAGGAAAGTATAGAGGACGCAAGGTTCGTGGAGAAGCTATGTGATTCTATGAATATTAAGATTCATATGCACTCTGTTAAGTCTACAGAGTATGCCAAGAAGAATTCCATGTCCTTAGAGGAGGCTGCAAGAGAGCTTCGCTACAATATATTCGAGGGATATGAAGGCAAGATTGCCATTGCTCACAATATGGAGGATAACGCGGAGACGCTTATTTTCAATATGGTTAGGGGCTCAGGAATTGAGGGCCTAACAGGTATAAGTATAAAAAGGGGTAAATACATTAGACCACTATTAGATTGTAGCAGAGCAGATATTGAGAAATATTTGTCTGATAATAATCAGCCCTACAGGACTGATTCCACTAACGAGGACAGTACATACACAAGGAATAATATCAGACATAACATTATTCCGAAGCTCAGAGAGCTTAATCCGAAGGCGATTGAGCACATATCTGAACTTACTGATATGCAAAGAAGGGCAGTTGACTATATTAATAGCAGGGCTGACAAGGCATATCACAAGTACGTATCTAATAACAGGCTCTCTCGGGATATATTAAACGAAGAATTAATTATTGTCCAATGCGTTGCATATAAATATCTATGCGAATTTGCAGGTTCTAAGAAGGATATTGCAGCTACTCACGTAGATCAGGTGTTAGATATGTTAAATGGAACAGCAGGCCGGCAAACACATTTACCATATAACATGATTGTCAGGGCAGATTACGACTATATTGAGCTACATAGCAAGGGGGAGACTCAAGAAGAGTCAGAGAGCATCAACAAAATCCTTAATCTACACAAAGTAGGAGATAAGGAAATTATTGAGTGGGAAGGTGTGTGGCTTAAGCTCGAATTGAAGCCGAAAGAAAGTGAAACAGAAATAGAGCCAAAGAACTATACTAAAGTACTTGATTATGATAAAATTATAAATGGTGTCTGCGTAAGGAATAGACAAAGGGAAGACTATATTGTAATAAACAGCAAGGGATCTAAGAAGTCTATTAGCAGATATATGATTGATGAGAAGATTCCGTCTCACATAAGGGACAAAGAGTTGCTTATATGTGATGGACATCATGTAATGTATGTTGTAGGGCACAGGATTAGTGAGGCCTACAAGGTAGATGATGAAACGAAAGTAGTTCTTAGGATAGATGTTGATATTATTAGTTAAAGGAGAAGTAAATGAGCGGAAAAGTCACTCAGATGATTAAGGAAGAAGATGTTGACAGTCGAATTAAGGAGTTAGCTGCTAAGATAGACGAGGATTACAAGGGTGAAGAGATATTCATTGTATGTATCCTTCGAGGAGCAGCATTTTTCGCGTGCGAATTAGTGAAGAGGATAAAGGCGCCTGTTACAATAGATTTTATGCAGGTATCCAGCTATGGCGCAGGAACAGTATCCTCTGGTGAGGTTAAGATTATTAAGGACATCGACCTGTCTGTTCGAGACAAGAATGTAATAATTGTGGAAGATATTGTTGATACGGGAAATACCTTATCAACTCTTAGAGATATATTCGAGCACAGAAAGTCTAAGAGCGTTAAGATATGTAGTCTGCTTGACAAGCCTGACAGAAGAGAGGTTGAAGTAGACATTGATTATGTGGGATTTTCTGTTCCTGACAAATTCATAGTTGGTTACGGACTTGACTGGGACCAAAGGTACAGGAATTTGCCTTACATTGGAGTGGTTGAGACATAATATAAATAATTAGAAAAGAGGTTATTATATGGACGAGAATAGACCAAGGAGACCGTTAGGTAGCTTGTGGCTATACATTATTATAATCGTGATGATTGTGGTGGGATGGTTCCTGCTATCGCGTCAGACGCCAGTAACATATAGCAAAGATTCCCTATATAAAGCTATGGCGGAAGATACGGTTTCATCAATTATGATTAAGCAAAACAGTACAGTTCCAACGGGTACTGCTACAGTGACATTCAAGAATGGAGATAAGGCCCAGACCTTGTACGTGTCTGATGTTAACGATTTTCAGAAGGAGCTAGACGCTAAGAATTTCAAGGATTATAAGGTGTCTGATGTTCCAAGAGACGAATGGCTTGGAATGATAGTTCCAATATTGTCAATCGTTGCTATATTTATACTAATCTTCGTTATGTTTCGCGGCCAGGGAGGCGGTGCAGGTGGTGCCAATGCCAAAATGATGAATTTTGGTAAGAGTAGAGCAAGAATGACCAACAAGGAAGACATAGATATAGGATTTGAGGATGTTGCAGGTCTTATAGAAGAGAAGGAAGAATTGGCAGAGGTTGTTGATTTCCTAAAGGATCCTGGCAAATACACAGCCATTGGCGCTAGAATTCCTACAGGTATTCTTCTTGAGGGACCTCCTGGTACAGGTAAGACATTGCTTGCCAAGGCTATTGCAGGTGAAGCAGGCGTGCCATTCTTTAGCATTTCTGGTTCCGATTTCGTGGAAATGTTTGTTGGTGTGGGAGCTTCCCGTGTAAGAGATTTGTTCGACGAAGCTAAGAAGAATTCACCATGTATCGTATTTATAGACGAGATTGACGCTGTTGCAAGACGACGTGGAACTGGAATGGGCGGCGGCCATGATGAAAGAGAGCAGACTCTTAATCAGATGCTTGTAGAGATGGACGGATTCGCTGTTAATCAGGGAATAATCGTAATGGCTGCAACTAACAGAGTTGATATCTTAGACCCTGCTATTTTGCGACCAGGAAGATTCGACAGAAAGGTTGTTGTTGGACCGCCTGATGTTAGAGGTCGTGAGGAGATATTAGAGGTACATTGTCGTAAGAAGGCAATAGGAGATGATGTTGACCTTAAGCAGATAGCTCAGACAACTGCTGGATTTACAGGGGCAGACCTTGAGAATCTTGTTAACGAAGCAGCTATTAGAGCGGCAAAAGAGGATAGAAAGTACATCGTACAGGAAGATATAAGGAAATCCTTTGTTAAGGTAGGTCTTGGAACAGAGAAGAAGAGTAAGATTATATCAGACGAGGATAAGAAGATTACGGCTTATCACGAGGCGGGACACGCCATATTGTTCCATGTACTGCCAGATGTGGGCCCTGTATATACTGTATCTATTATTCCTACAGGTATTGGCGCAGCAGGATACACAATGCCACTTCCTGAGAAGGACAGAATGCATATGACCAAGGGAAGACTGCTTCAGGAGATTACAGCAGCCCTTGGAGGTAGAATTGCTGAGGCAATAATATTCGATGATATTACCACAGGTGCATCACAGGATATTAAGCAGGCAACAGCAATGGCTAAGAATATGGTTGTAAAATACGGTATGTCAGACAAGATTGGTATGATTAATCTTGATGATAATCAGGAAGAAGTATTTATAGGTAGAGACCTGGCTCATCAAAAGGGTTATTCTGAACAGACAGCAGCCATTATTGATGAGGAAGTACGTTCTATCGTTGATTCATGCTATAAGCGTGCAGAGAAAATTCTTAGAGAGAATGAAAATGTGCTTCATTCCTGCGCAGACCTTCTTATAGAGAAGGAAAAGATTACAAGAGAAGAGTTTGAAGCGCTGTTTTAAGGGAAGTTTATATATGTATTAGGGCGTTTTTGTGCATATAGCACAAAACTTGACAGAGGTTTTTGTTATATTTGTGAACACTTATATATGCCCCACTTGTATAATAAGTATCGTAAAAACCCCCAATACATTATATTAATTTTTACTAACCCCATAGTAAAAATACCTTCTCCTAAAAAGGACAGCGCGAGCTGTCTTTTTTACTTTATATGAAAGGAACACCATGAACAGAGAAGCGATATTTAGTGACGGTACAATGGAATTCAGGAGCCCTTGGGAGCCGAAGGCTGGTGATCGAGTTAAGATCAGAGTCAGAGTGGCCCATGGAAGCGAGGCGAAGGTCGTACTTCGTACTCCTGAATATAGCTTTCCTATGGAATTAGATGAAGCAGGAGATGTATTTGACTATTACCAGGTCCATGTGAAGGTTAACGATGCGCCTTTTAAGTACATTTTCCAGATAGAGCAGGATGGCGAGAGGGTCTATCTTGACAGATATGGCGTAAGCGATGATATGCGCTGGGATTATAAATTCATGATTGTTCCAGGCTTTGACACACCTGAATGGGTGAAGGGCGCTGTAATGTATCAGATTCTTGTGGACCGCTTTAATAACGGTGACCCTACTAACGATGTAGAAACTGGGGAATACTACTATATATCAATGCCTTCTACCAAGGTTAGTGACTGGAAGCAGAATCCAGACAGCTTTGATGTGTGTAAATTCTATGGTGGAGATTTAGAGGGAGTAAGGCAGAAGTTAGGCTATCTCAAGAGCATGGGCGTTGAGGTTATATATTTTAACCCCCTATTCGTATCACCATCTAATCATAAGTATGATACCCAGGATTACGACTATATTGACCCTCATTATGGCAAGATTGTTGTGGATGAGGGAAATGTGCTTCCTGAAGGGGAGACTGACAACAGCAAGGCAACGAAATACATTTCCAGGGTGACTAATAAGACCAATCTTGACGCTTCTAACAAGTTCTTCGCTGAGTTCGTAACTGAGGCCCATGAGAAGGGTATAAGAGTCATATTAGACGGTGTATTTAACCATTGTGGCTCCTTCAATAAATGGATGGATAAGGAGAGGCTATACGAGAATCAGCTTGGATATGATAAAGGTGCTTATATTAGCGAATATAGCCCTTATAAAGAATATTTTGGCTTCAATGAGGATGGCTCCTGGCCATATAATAGCCATTATGATGGCTGGTGGGGACACGATACCCTTCCTAAGCTCAATTATGAGAATTCAGAGAAGCTATGTAATTATATATTAGATATAGGTAGAAAATGGGTTTCAGCCCCTTATCTATGCGATGGATGGAGATTAGATGTGGCGGCTGACCTTGGACATAGCGAGGAGTTCAACCACAAGTTCTGGCGCGCCTTCAGGGATGCGGTTAAAGAGGCCAACCCTAATGCTGTTATTCTTGCAGAGCATTATGGCGACGCTTCGGCATGGCTTAGCGGCGATCAATGGGATACAGTAATGAATTATGATGCCTTTATGGAGCCTGTAACCTATTTCTTAACTGGAATGGAGAAGCATTCTGACGCCTTCGATGAGGGAGCAATAGGTGATGGAGGAAGATTCGAGGCGGCTATGAGGCATTATATGTCAAGATTTTTGACGCCATCACTTTATAGTGCAATGAATCAATTGTCTAATCATGACCATTCACGATTCTTAACCAGAACGAATCATAAGGTAGGTCGTGTTGGGGAGCTTGGAAGCAGTGCAGCTTCAGAAAACGTGGATACGGGGCTTCTTAAGGCTGCTGTTCTTATGCAAATGACATGGCCTGGCGCCCCTACCTTGTATTATGGAGACGAAGTAGGACTATGTGGCTTTACTGACCCTGATAACAGGCGTACATTCCCTTGGGATAATATGGACTATGCATTAATTGATTTTCATCGTGATATGATTAGTGAGCACAAGAAGTCCTCTGCTCTTAAGAGAGGTTCCTTCGTATTCCTTAAATGTGATAGAGATTATGTGTCTTATGGAAGATTCAACAGAGAGCAGAAATGTGTAATAGTGGTAAATGGAAGTAATCATTATATAGAGGTTGAAATTCCAGTATGGAAGGCAGACGTGCCATTAGAGTGCGAGATGACGCTTTCTATGGTTACAACTTCAAATGGATACTCTATAATGCCTGTTCGCATTCCAGTTAAGAATGGAATGATGCTTGTTCACCTACAGGCAGGACAAGCAGCATTGTTTGAGAAAAACATGTAGAAATTAAATTAGGAATTATTTTTGCGTTTAAATATAAAGAAGTGCTCTGCATTTGTATATTCTGGCTTTCTAAACTCACGTACTGCCATTACTATACAGATTGCGCATGCAAGTAAATCAGCAATAGGCTGAGCGTAGAGCAGTCCCTCGAAGCCGAAGATTAGTGGCAAAGCAATAATAAGTGGTATCAGGAATATGAATTGTCTCGTTAGGCTTAAGAATATACCCTTCTTAGGCTTGCCTATAGCTGTAAAGAAGTTAGAGGTTATAGGCTGTACGAAAATCATGCACATCATAAATAGTGTAATTCGAGAGAATTTCACACCGAATTGCATGTACATTTCAGAGCCCTGACCGAACATGCTTATAATTTCAGCAGGGAATATTTGGAATATTAAGAATCCTACAATTGATACAACTGCGCCTGCTTTTGTTGCAAGGGTATAGCCTCGCTTAACTCTCTCGTAATTCTGGGCTCCGTAATTAAAGCTGGCAATAGGCTGGAGACCTTGAGCTATTCCAATTATAATGCCAAATAAAAGCTGCATACATTTGATAACGATACCTGCAACGGCAATAGGAATTGCATCGCCATATTCACTCATGGCACCGTAATGCTTTAAGCTGTTATTGAAGATAATCTGAGTTGTCATCATTGCCATCTGGTTGAAGAATGGTGCAGCGCCAAGTGCGCAGCTTTCCTTGAATGAGAACCATTTTGGTACGAAGTTCTTTAGCTTAAGCTTTACCGACTTAAAATGGAACATATATACAACAACAATAAGGGATGAGACAGCCTGTCCGATTACTGTTGCAATAGCGGCTCCGGCCATTCCCATTCCGAAATATACAACGAATAAAGCGTCTAAAGCGATATTAATAACAGCACCCACAATATTAATTGTCATAGTAATATTAGGGCTGCCGTCTGCTCTTACTAAGTGACCGCCTCCTGCCTGAAGTATAAGAAATGGAAAACCAATTGCTGTAATACTAAGGTAAGTGTGACCATATTCCATTACACTGTCCGGAGAGCCTAAGAATTTTAGGATAGGGTCAGTGAATATAAAGCACGATAGACCAATTACTACACCTATTAGAATCATTGATGTGATGGCACATCCTATGTAATAGGCAGATTTGTCGATTTCACCACGACCTTGGGCTAGGTTAAATGCAGAAGAACTACCTATACCGAATAGTAGTGCAATACTAAGGCAGCACATGGTAAGTGGAAATACGATATTAGTTGCGGCGTTGCCTAATTCGCCTACAAATTGTCCTATAAATAGCTGGTCAACGATGTTGTATAGAGAAGTAACAAGCATGGCAATAATGCTTGGAACGGCAAATTTTGTAAGAAGATTACCTATACCTTCGTAGTATAGGGGGTTATTTTTTACAGCGTCATTTGAGTTGTTCATAATATATTTATATTCCTCATTACATACTTAATTTCAATCAAACAAGGACATTATATAGCATTATCTGAGGTAAATAATGCAGATATTTAAGTAATAGTCTATTCAAACTATATGTAAAATATATAATAAATAGTAGTTTTCTGTGGAAAAGTAATGAAAAAAATGTAATAATAGACACATGGGCGAAAAAAGAGTAAAGCGCAATTACAAACTTAAAATAAGCTATGATGGAACGAGATATAGTGGTTGGGAGCGTCAGCCCAACAGGGAGACTATACAGGGCAAGCTGGAAAATGTGCTTTCTCGAATGTGTGATGAAGATATAGAGATTATTGGCGCTGGAAGGACAGATGCAGGTGTTCACGCCAAGGCAATGATTGCTAACGTTCATCTGGGTATAGACATGAGTGAAGAAGAGATACTAGAGTATCTCAATAGATACCTGCCAGATGATATTGCAGTAACCAAGGTGAGTCTTGCGGCGGACAGATTCCATGCAAGATATAATGCCAAGGGCAAGACTTATTGCTATACAATATTTAATGGCAAAGTTAAACCTGTATTTAATAGGAAATATTATACATTTATAGAAGAACAATTAGATATTGACGCCATGAAGAAGGCTAGCGAGTATCTAATTGGTGAACATGATTTTAAAAGCTTCTGCGGCAATCCCAAGATGAAGAAGTCTACCGTAAGAAGAATTAACAGCATTGATATTAAGACCTCTAAGGGCTATATATACATTTACTATAATGGAACAGGATTCTTACAATATATGGTAAGGATAATGACTGGAACCCTCATTGCAGTTGGACGAGGGGAAATAGAGCCTGAGGAAGTCAAAAGTATACTAGAAGCAAGGGACAGAAGCATCGCTCCAGGCACAGCGCCTGCTAAGGGACTTTGTTTGGAAAAGGTGCATTATTAAATTCGTTCTTAATAATCATGGAGGGGTTATAATTATGAAAAGTCCAAAGAAACAAAAAACTGACATGGCAAGAATCAATGGATTCACCCTGGCGGGCTGGGGAGCAGTCTTAGGTGTAATTGCGCTAGCTTATCTACTTGAGGTTATCAAGGGAGAGAGGACAATAGTATATTTCATTATATTATTGGCCTGTGCATTTATTCCATTCGTAATTGGAATCATTATGAAGAGCAAGAATCCGGATAGTAAGAGCTTAGCCTACGTAATAGTTTACGGATATGGAGTACTATTTGGCTATGTTTTGATTACGGGTGACACACCGCTTACATTTGTGTATCTGTTCCCGGTATTAGCGGTAATTCTAACATATAGTGATTTCAAGGTGCTGCTACAATTCTTCATTGTGTTCTTCGCGATAAATGTTGTATCAGTTCTTGTCAGAATCGTGATGTTTGGCGCAACGAGTGCAGATGATATTGCGAACTATGAGATACAGTTATTAGCAACCCTGATTGTGGGAATTCTATCTCTAATTTCTATTAGGATTATTCAGGATATTAACAGAAAGAGAATGGCTCAGATTGAGGAGCAGAATAAGAAGTCCGTTGAAGTACTTAACGCAATTAAGGAAGCAACAGAAGCTCTTAGTACTCGTGTAGAGGATATTGATGGTAAGGCTAAGGATATTGAATCTCAGTCAGAGTCAGCTCAGCTATCTATTGAAGAGATTGCAACTGGTACAAGCGATGTTGCAGAGACAATTCAGACTCAGCTTGTTATGAGTAATGGAATTAGTGATGAGTTAGATGCCTTAACTAATATTAGTAAAGAGATACAGGAGAGATTTGCTGATACTCACGAGTTGTCTCAGCTTGGTATGAAGAATGTTAATGACTTATCAGATTCTACTAAGCTTGTTGCAGAGTCTAAAGAGAAGGTATCGGACGCAACTGCTACATTAGTTGAGTCCCTACAGGAAGCTAAAGAGATTCTGTCAATTATTAGAAATATTGCTGAACAGACTAACCTGTTATCACTTAATGCTTCTATTGAGGCAGCAAGAGCTGGTGAGCAGGGTAAAGGATTCGCCGTTGTTGCTGGCGAGATTCAGAAATTATCTGGTGATACAAGTAATGCCACAGAGAAGATTAATGGCATATTAGAGACACTTGCTGATGAGGCAGGGCTTGTTAATGATGCTGTATCTAACTTAGATGCTGTTAGTGAGAGACAGAACGAAATTGTTACTCAGACAGATGAGCAGTTCAAGACAATTGATGAGAATATCAATACAATGACGGATGCTGTTAAGACACAGAGCGAATACTTAAGCAACATCAATAAGAATAATTCGGATATTGCAGGCTCTATATCTAATACAAGTGCTTATACTGAAGAGCTTACAGCTAATAGTGAGAATACTATGAATATTACTAAGAAATCCCTTGATGGAACCAGAGAGATGTCAGAATATCTTACAGAGATTCTTAGTAGCATACAGCAATTGCAAGCTATCGCTGAGAAGTAGAGTTTGATAATTCGAAGGAGAAGGGATGGTTTATACAGTTACTCTTAATCCATCGTTGGATTATTATATTAAGATTAAAGAACTTAAGATTGGTGAGATTAACAGGACTAATTCGGAAGAGATATTTCCTGGTGGAAAGGGAATTAATGTATCGATTCTTCTTAGCAGATTAGGAATTGAGACTACTGCTCTTGGCTTCAAGGCTGGCTTTACAGGAGAAGAGATTGAGCGTCTTCTTGGGGAAGAGGATGTAAAATGCGACTTTATTTCATGTGAAGGAAGCAGCAGAATCAATATTAAGGTTACAGGGACCAAGGAAACTCAGATTAATGGTGACGGTCCTGTAATGAAGAATGAATATCTCGAGAAATTATATGATAGGCTATTAGATATTGGTAAGGACGATATCCTTGTACTTGCAGGCTCTGCTCCAAGAAGCCTGGGGACTAGCGTATATAAGAGCATTATAGAACATTTGCCATATCGTGAAACCAAGGTGGTGGTAGATGCGGCTGGTGGACTATTAGAGGATGCCCTTACAACTAATCCATTTCTTGTTAAGCCTAATGTGGAAGAGTTATGCAATCTCTTCAAGACTACCATCAGAAGCAATGATGAAGTAATTCGTTACGCGAAGCAGCTTCAGAATATGGGTGCGAGAAATGTTATTGTATCCCGAGGCGTTAACGGCGGCGTGATGGTTACGGAAGACGGAGAAACCTATAGCTCCCTGCCTCCAAGGGGAGAGGTTGTTAATTCTACTGGTGCGGGAGATTCAGTTGTTGCAGGCTTTTTATATAGCTACATTGAATCTGACAATATGAAGAAGGCTTTCTATATGGGCATGAGGTGTGGAAGCGCAACGGCCTGCTCGTCTGGAATAGCAAGTGCTGACTCTATTCTTAACAATTATAAGGCCCTTGCCTTGGACTTAGACGGTACATTGCTTGATACAATTGATGATCTTGCAGCGGCTGTAAATTACAGCTTAGAGAAATTCAATCAGCCAACTCACAGTGTTGATGAGATAAGGAATATGGTTGGCAATGGCATACGCAATCTGATGGCAAGAGCTGTGCCAGGAGGAGAGGACTGTCCTACATTTGAAGACCAGTTCGGTGCATTTCTAAAATATTATTTGGAAAATCTGTATGTATATTCCTCTGTATATCCTGGAATGATGGAGCTCTTAGAAGAGTGTAAGAAGCGAGGGATTCCAGTGGGAATTGTAAGCAACAAGGAAGAAGGTGCTGTAGGCAAGATTGTTGAGCATTTCTTCGATGGTTATATTACATCCTATGCTGGGGACAATATGGTAAGAGCGAAGAAGCCTGCGAAGGATAGCGTATATGCCGTTCTTAAGGATATAGATGAAAGTCTTAATCCAAGTGATGTCTTATATGTTGGAGACTCTGGCGTTGATTCTCTAACGGCGGAATGTGCAGGTATGGATTGTCTTCTTGTTAGCTGGGGATTCAGGCCTAGAGAAGAGTTAGAACAGCTAACATGTATGGCGATAATAGACAGTGCAGATGAGATTATGTATTTCTTCTAAAGTCTTGTGAAATAAATGTCAATATACTGCTCTTTTTCTTGATTTATACACATTTATCTCGTATAATAAAATAATATCAGAGCAGAAATTTATAAAAGTTAATATCAGAAAGAGAGGGTATTTATTTATGGCAGGAACTAACCCAAATTATCCACTTCGTCCAGATTGTGCAGACGTAAGTGGACCAATGTTACCTAACGTTGCTAGATTAGGTAAAATTATTACTGACAGAGCTAAGATTAAATTAGGTCTTCAGAAGGTTACAAAGGATGATCCTGAGTATTGGGCTGTTAAGGCACTTGTTAATGACGATGATGATTTGGCAAAATGGGTTGCTGATAACTTCAAGGAGATTCGTCACCCATTAACATTTGAAGAGTTGAAGGCAAGTTCAGGATTATCAGATGAGGAATTAGAGAAGAAGCTAGAGTATATCTCATATACAGGTATTGTTGAGTGGAACTATGAGGATTTAGATCCAAAGTGGCCTAATCCTGAGCATAAGAAGAGATGGGTTCTTCCTATGTATGTACCAGGTTCTGCCGAATTCTCTAATATGAACCAGGAAATGATTGCTAAGCGTCCAGAGCTTGGTATGTTCTTCGAGCATATGACAAGACTTCCACTAGAAGGACTTACACATATGGTTCCTCCTGGAGGCGCTGGAATCGGTATGCACGTTATCGCCGTTGAGAAGGAAGTAGATATGAATGAGACATCTATTCCTATTGAGCACATTTCTCACTGGTTAGATAAGTACGAAGGAAGATATGCTGCATCTCCTTGTTCATGTCGTCGTTCAAGAATGACATATGACGAAGGTTGTGCTGATGATTTCAACGACTGGTGTGTTGCTGTAGGTGACATGGCAGAGTACGTTGTTGAGACTGGCAAGGGTGGTCGTTATATCACTAAGGAAGAAGCCCTTGAGATATTTAGAAAGGGTGAAGAGAACGGTTTCGTACATCAGATTACTAATATCGATGGTGAGGACAAGATTTTCGCTATCTGTAACTGTAATGTTAATGTATGTTACGCTCTTCGTACATCACAGTTATTCAATACTCCTAACATGAGTAGATCTGCTTATGTAGCTCATGTTGAGAAGGAGAAGTGTGTAGCTTGTGCAAGGTGTGTTGAGGTATGTCCAGCAGGTGCTCTTACTCTTGGTCAGAAGTTATGTAAGAAGGATGGTACAGAGGTTCAATATCCTAAGCAGCCACTTCCTACAGATAAGAAATGGACTAGAGATGACTGGAACTGGGATTACAGAGATACTAACCGTATCGAGTCTCATGAGACAGGTACAGCT
Source organism: uncultured Lachnospiraceae bacterium (assembly GCA_900316395.1). Classification (GTDB taxonomy): domain Bacteria; phylum Bacillota; class Clostridia; order Lachnospirales; family Lachnospiraceae; genus RUG191. The sequence goes on from ONCT01000003.1 coordinate 58,201, forward strand.
CCATGTAAGACAGCTTGTCCTGCACATATCGCAGTTCAGGGTTACTTAAAGCTTGCTGCACAGGGCAAATATACAGAGGCACTAGCTCTCATTAAGAAGAATAATCCACTTCCTGCAGTATGTGGTCACGTATGTAACCGTCGTTGTGAGGATGCTTGTACAAGAGGAACAGTTGATGAGGCTATTGCAATTGATGAAGTTAAGAAATTCGTTGCAATGCGTGATCTTAATGCAGATACACGTTATGTACCTAAGAAGGTTATACCTAAGGTAGTTGGTGAATTCGATGAGAAGATTGCTGTTATCGGCGCAGGTCCTGCAGGAATCTCTTGTGCTTACTACTTAGCTGAGAAGGGTTATAAGCCTACATTATTCGAGAAGAATAAGAAGCCTGGTGGAATGGTTACATACGGTATTCCTTCATTCGTTATGGAGAGTGAAATCGTAGAGGCTGAGGTAGATGTTCTTCGTGAGATGGGCGTAGACATTAAGCTTGGTGTAGAAGTTGGTAAGGATATAACTCTTGCAGAGCTTAGAAAGCAAGGCTATAAGGCATTCTATATTGCAATTGGATGTCAGGGCGGACGTGGAATAGGTGTTCCTGGTGAAGACGCTGAAGGCGTTATGAAGGGTGTTGACCTACTTCATGAAGTTACTGATGATGAATCATATAAGATTAGTGGTGACACAGTAGTCATCGGTGGTGGTAACGTTGCTATCGATGTATCTCGTACAGCAGTACGTTGCGGAGCTTCTAAGGTAACACAGGTATCACTTGAGACACGTGATATCATGCCAGCACTTCCAGAGGAAATTGAGATTGCTGAGTCAGAAGGAATTGTTCTTGAAGGTGGCTGGGGACCTAAGGAAATTCTTACAGAGAATGGCAAGGTTACAGGCATCGTATTCAAGAAGTGTACACAGGTTAAGAACGAAGAAGGTCGTTTCGATCCTAAGTATGATGAGAATGATACAATGACAATTGAGTGCTCTAATGTACTTCTTTCAGTTGGTCAGTGCACAGAGTGGGGCAACCTACTTGAAGGTGAGGACGTTGAATTCAGAGGACCAGCACCAGTTGCTGATAAGGTTACATTCCAGACTACAGTTCCTGATATCTTCGTTGGTGGTGATATGTTCTACGGACCAAGATTCGCTATCGATGCTATCGCTTGTGGTAAGGAAGGTGCTATCTCAATTCATAGATTTGTACAGCCTAACTCAAGCCTTACAATTGGACGTCAGCCACATCACTATGTTGAGTTTGATAAGGATGACTTCCAACTTCCAGAAGGATACGATACAGGCGGAAGAAATGTTCCTGGTGTTAAGAAGGACGTTGACAAGATGTCATTTAGAGATGCTAAGGAAGTATTCACAGAAGAGCAGGTTAAGAAGGAGACAGCTCGTTGTCTATCTTGTGGTGCTACAATCGTTGATGAGAATCAGTGTGTAGGTTGTGGACTTTGTACAACACGTTGTGAATTCGATGCAATTCACTTACATCGTGACAGACCTGAGTGCTCAACAATGGAGAAATCTGAGAATAAGCTTAAGAAGATTCTTCCATATGGATTTAAGCAACGTATCAAGGTGATGTTTAAGTAATAAATATAATATAAATGTTGTTAATAAGACAAGCTCGCTATTTAGTGGGCTTGTTTTTTTAGCGTTTTATAAAAAATTTTATGTGGATATGTGGTGTCATTACAAGAAATATAGTATAATTTAAATTACACTAGTGTATGGTTTGCTTGATTATGGGGGGTAGTTTATGGATCTACAAACAAAGCATCTTATTCAAAAGAACAAAGTTGGTTTTATTATAGATATGCTAATAGCTGTTGTTATGCTGGTTCTTGGCATATTGGCACCTAACAAGGGTGGTATTATGGTGAGAATTATCGGAGGTATTGTATGTATCATACTTCTTATAGTTCTTAATTTTGTAATGGGCAAGAAAGAACGAGTTATGTCCTTCTACTTGTATGTGCTTGTTTTAGAGAGCGAGCTAATGACATTTTCTGGTGTTGGTAACTTCTATTTATATGCAATATGCTTTCTTGATTGTTTTGCTCTTATATTCTTTATGGATTTCAAGATGTGTATTAGAGGAGCCATTGTTAGTGATGTTTCCATGATAGTATTTACTATATTGCACATCATATATTATCCAGAGGATGGACTAATAGTTCCTTTGTCTGGCTTGGCAATGTATATTGTTGGTACAGTAATAGTTCTTTTAATTACACGTATTATCTACAATCAGAATAAAGAAGATGTGGAATATATGAAGCAGTCTGCTGATGGGCAGATTAAGGTTGCTAATCAGGTAATGGAGAGCTCTAATGATATAGCAAGACAGCTTGATGATGCACAGCATCTTGTTAAGACTCTTACAGATAGTATTGAGAATAGTAATGCAAGTGTTAAGAGTATTGCAGATTCTACCAAGATTACATCTGATTCAATTGAGCATCAGACTGAGATGACAAGTGATATTCAGGAGAACCTTAGAAGCGCTCAGAATAGAACTAAGGATATGAAGGTTGCTTCAAGTCATACTGTTGAAGTGGTTGACGAGGGAGCCAAGCTCCTTGAGGAATTAAGAAGCCAGTCAGAAAGAACTGCAGAGGTTAACAAGGCTTCTCAGGCAACAACTAAGAGACTTAACGAATGTATAGAAGAGGTTGAGAATATTATAGGAACAATTGTAAGTATATCTGACCAGACTAATCTTCTTGCCCTTAATGCGTCAATCGAGGCGGCAAGAGCAGGAGAAGCTGGTAAGGGCTTTGCAGTTGTTGCTGACGAGATTCGTAATCTGTCTGAGGATACGAAGAATTCAACTGAGCAGATTTCAAGTATTATTCAGGAATTAACAAGAAATGCTTCCGCAGCATCTAAGAGAATGTCTGAGTCAGTTGAGATCTCAGAATCACAGAATGTGATGATAGCAACTACTAATGAGAAATTTGATGAGATTAGGAATCAGATGAATTCCCTCTCTAATGATATTAATGGTATATCTGATGAGGTTGATCATATAGTAGATGCTAACAATACAATTATGGAGGCAATCACTAACCTGTCAGCTACAGGTCAGGAGGTAAGAGCTTCTTCAGAAGATAGTATTGTTGTATCAGAGACAAGTATGGAATATATGGGACAGATGAATGAGGCATTAGACGGAATATTTAAGTCTTCGAAGGAAATGTCTGCACTTGTAGAACAAAGAAATACGGAAGAATCGTAAAATAGACACATATTTCTTGACATATTATTTTTCAAGGGCTAACATATATATGTTAGCCCTTGTTTTGTGGTTAATAATAATTATTGAAGGAAAGAAGGTGACCATTCATGGAATCAGACGGGTATTTATACTTTGTAACATATGAATCATTGAATAGTTGCCTTGTTTTGAACTAGTATTATTTCTGTGCGATATTCTTCGCATTTTCTCAAGGCACTATTCTGATGAATGATTGTAGCAACTAAAAGTGATACTCACTTTGCGCAATCAGGAAGGAGGGAATAGTGGTAAAAATATATAGAACAGAAGATAATATAATAAGTGAGCTTCAAGCATACGAAGAGGGCTCATGGATTAATATGGTAGCTCCTTCGTTAGAAGAATGTGTGGATATTAGCGAGCAGTTTAATATTGACATTGATGACCTAAGAGCTGCTCTTGATGATGAGGAGAGTTCTCGTATTAATCTTGAAGATGATTACACACTGATATTAGTAGATATCCCTTCAGCAGAAATGCGTAATAATCGCCATTCTTATACAACAATTCCTCTTGGTATTGTTCTGCTTGAGAATACAATTATTACTGTTTGTGCCGAGGAGACAGCAGTACTTAAGATATTTATTGAGCAGCGTGTAAGAGAATTCTCTACTAAGAAGCAGATGAGATTTACATATCAGATTCTTTATAATACATGTATTGTATATCAGAGCCTGCTTCGTAATATTGACAGAAAAAGAACAGAGATAGAAGAGCGAATCAACGAGACAACACAGGACGTTGACCTTGTTGACCTTCATGAATTAGAGTCTAACCTGGTTTATTTCGCCACATCGCTTCGTGCTAATGGCGTAGTTTTAGACAGGCTGACTCGCTATGGTAAGCTTAGACAATATTCAGAGGACAGGGAATTATTAGAGGATGTAATAATTGAGAATCAACAGGCTATAGAGATGACACAGATATATAGAGATATTATTAATGGTACAAGAGAGCTGATGTCATCTGTTATTAACAATCGGCTTAACAATGTCATGAAGTACTTGGCAGCCATTACAATTGTTATGTCTATTCCAACTATTATATCAGGATTATATGGAATGAACGTTGTATCAGAGGGCATGCCCTTTGCCGACACACCCTGGGGATTCGGAATAATTACTGGAATAACAGTAATAATATGTGTAATCGCTCTTATTGTTTTGAAACGAAGGAAGATGCTATAAATCTTCCGCTGGCGCCACATGGAAGGACAAGACCTGATAGGGTAACAGGAAGACCTATTTCATCGGACTCTACCTTACCATCATATTCTGACAGGGCGCTACTTATCATATAGCTTAAAACAGCAGGCTGAAGGCCTGTAGTATAGGAGTTAACAAGGAAGAATAGAGGATTAGCTGATAGTATCTTGCTACATTCCATAATTAGTGGATATATGGCATCTTCTATCTTCCAGATTTCTCCTTTTGGACCCCTGCCGTATGAAGGAGGGTCCATTATTATTCCATCATATCTATTGCCGCGACGAATTTCCCGTTCTACGAATTTCTTGCAATCATCAACAAGCCATCTTATTTTGGCATCTTTTAATCCAGAACTAATAGCATTTTCCTTGGCCCAGTTCACCATACCCTTAGACGCATCTACATGAGTAACAGACGCACCTGCAGCAGCGGCAGCAATAGTAGCGCCACCTGTATATGCGAATAAATTAAGGATTTTCAGTTCTTTGCCCGGGTTATTAACCCTAGACTTAATTATAAGACGAGAGAACCAATCCCAGTTAGTTGCCTGCTCTGGAAATAGACCTGTGTGCTTAAAGGAGAAGGGCTTAAGGTTGAACTTAAGCTCATTAACAATAGGGCGGACCTCGCTTCCGCTTATTGTTTCTTGTAGGAACTTTTCGCCATTATGAGAAGTAAATAATGGATAGGTTATCTGCCATTCCTTAGGGAGATTGAAGAATTCCCATTCACCGCCACCCTTTTTGCTTCTGTGATAGTGGCCGTTCTTGCGTCTCCACTCATTATTATCCTTAGGAGTATCCCATATAACCTGAGGGTCAGGTCGTACCAGCCTATAATCTCCCCAGCGCTCTAACTTTTCTCCCTTAGTTGTATCTATTACTTCATAATCCTTCCAATTATTATTAACCCACATGCTTGTATCCTCACAATATCAATGTATTTTCCTATTTTCAATCCCTCACATTATCCTTCATTCTCCGGCTATTGTCAATTAATGAGCCTTTTTGCAATATTCATTACATTTCCTATTAACATTTTCCCACCAACCTCCGATATAAATAGTGAAAATAATAATACTTACAACAGTCTTAGCAAGCGAACGGTAGCTCCGCTGCTGGTGTGACAAGAGTCGCCTCAGTGTCGTGATAAAAGTGAGTAACTTAGATGAGTAAGTAGAAAGGAAACTCCGACAAATGAAAACTAAAAACTACTAAAAGACGCGTTCTTGATATCAAGGAGGCGTCTTTTTAGTGTTGAATAGATTGATTGTCTATACTATAATTAGTATTTGTAAGAAGTTGTGATTTAGAGAGGAAGTAAAGTGAAAGACATAGAATACATTCTGGATTTCGCTGCCCACCTAGGCAGAGAGCTTTTATTTTGTGGCGCTAATCTAGAGAGAGTCAACGAGAGGATGGAAAGTGTGTGCAAGACCTACGGTCTTCATGAGATTGGCATTTTTTCACTAAGCAGTTATATTGCAGTATCTGCCAAGGACGCTGATGGTAATTTCGAGTCACGTCAGATTAAGGTGCCAGCAACAGGAATACATTTGGCCAAGCTAATTAAGGTTAACAGGCTTTCCTACAGAGTATGCGAAGAAAAAATCGAGCCTAGCAAGCTTCAGGATTTACTATACGAAGCAGTTATGGTTCCTTCCTATAATGTGTGGATTGAGATGCTAGGCTTTGTAATTGCCATTACATGTCTTTGCCGCATTTTCGGTGGCGGATGGCAGGAGATAGTAGTTGTAGGCTTGTGTACAGTCCTTGCATTCTGGCTAAGCAGACCGCTAGCTAGAGCGAAGCTTAATCGAATAATAACGAATATAATCAATATGTTTGTGACGACGGCCATATTCTTCTTTACAGTGTGGATAGGTTTCACGACAGAGATGATGGCAATGCTAACATCCATGTCACTAATGTTTATACCTGGTGTGCCGCTTGTTAATTCTATGAGAAATATTCTCTGTGGCAACGAGATGAATGGTATCCTAGAGCTGCTCAAGGTTATCCTTGAGACACTTACCATTTGCTTTGGCGTATTTATTGCATATATGTTGTTCGGGAGGTGGTACACATGGTAGAGAATATAGAATTAATTGTACTCTCCTTCCTTGCATCAATAGGATTTGCAATCGTATTTCAGGTAAGAGGCAAAGACCTCCTATTAGCAGGACTTGGTGGAGCAATAACAAGATTTTTTTACATAATATTTATGGCGTTTATACCATATAGGATTCTTTACGCTGGTCTCGCAGCTATAATTGCGGCCTTCTATGCCGAGATTGTGGCAACGAAGAAGAAGACACCAGCTACAGTTTTCCTGTATCCGTCTATTATTCCGTTGATACCGGGAGATTTGATATATTATACTATGGGTGGACTAGTGTTAAGCGACACGGCAACATTTACCAAGAATGGTATAGATTGTCTCCTTGCCCTAGTGGGAATAGCTGTAGGATTTGTTGTGGCATCCACAATAACATTTTACATTAGGAAATTCGTAGCT
>ONCT01000007.1 GCA_900316395.1 uncultured Lachnospiraceae bacterium
CGGTATTGCTGCTCATCAGAACAACAACTACAAGTACGAGGCTTACAAGATAGATTATAACTTTCTGAGTTTTCTTAGGGATTTTCTCATTAATCTCTTCTTTTAACTGATTCATCTCTTGCCTCCTTTCTAATTAGTCTTGTTGGCAGAACTGCTAGAACTGCTTGATGAGTTACTTGAGCTGTTAGTAGAATTAGAAGTACTGTTAGTAGAATTACTTGTTGTACTGCCAGAACTACTTGCAGTCGCAGATGATGAAGTATCATCATCTGACTTATATTCACACTTAATACTTGAAGAATACTGCGTCACTCCAACATCATTTGTTGCCGACATAATATCAATTGTATCTCCAATATTTACTGAATTAAATGTTCTAATACTTGATAGTAGTGATGCAATACTCTGCTTAGAATTAGACTGAACCTCAACTACTACCGAGTCAGAATCTGCATCTATAGATGTTACTACTACATCTGATGGCAGATTCGCCTCAAGTTCACTAATAAGATTAAGGAACTTATCATTTGCAACAGTAGATAACTTATCGACTGCCATCGCCTTATCATAATTAGCCTTGGCTGTCTGCATCTTGTCGTTAATCTCTTTTGCATCCTTATAAGAACTAATCTGTGACTTAAGATCATCAACCGTATGGTCAAAGTATATCTTAAGGCCAATTCCTGCCAGTGCAAGAACTAGCGCTACAATAACCGCTATAATGAATACCTTCTTCGCAATTGTGAAGTCATCATCAGCCCTGACAAGACTTGATTTGCCGAACTCTAGCTTCTTGTCTTTCCTACCAGCACTTACAACAGAGTTATCTGCGTTAGCTGCAGCTGCAATTGCTGATAGGTAGATGCCTAGGTTCTTAACACCCTTCTTATTAGCAACCTCTCTAATAATTGTAGAATCAGCAAGAACTAATTCTCTATTAAGCTCGTTAGCAAGCAGAACTGGGAAGCCCTTACAATATGTTGCAAGACCACTGACAATCACCTTGTCAATCTTCTCTTCTGCATGCTGTGACATATAGTAATCGATGAATCTTGTTAAGTTACCAATTACGAATCTAACTTCCTCTGTGGCAACATCCTTGATATCGTCTTCTTCAAGGCCATCCCCTTCTAATCTCTTATAGAAAACATCACGCTTGGTCGTCTCTTCGAACACCTTATCGTATGACAATCCCATACCTAATGAATCCGCTTCCTTAAGAGCTGTCAGTGCTTCGTCTATACCAAATGGAATCATACGCTGAAGCACGATATCGCCACTCTTAACAATAGTAAGATATGTACATATAGACTCAACATCAATACTGATAATTGTTCCGTTAGGATAGCTCTCTCTTATTATCTTAGCTAAACCATTCTCAACAACTTCGATGTCCACAAGAGTAAGACCACAAGCTCTTGCCAAGTCCTCATAACTCTTAATAATGTTCTTAGGAATAGCGAACAGCTGGGCACGCATCTTGCCTTCCTCATCAGTTCCATTATTACGATAAGTGAACTTGAAGCTCTCTCCGCCATTTGGGAAAAATGTGCTAGCATTAGTGTCAATGTATTCCCTAATCTTAGCTTCCTTCATCTTAGGCATAACTTCTTCCTTGTTACCAATATTGGTAGCCTGAATAATGAAGATTGCCTTCTTAGTCTTAATGCCGTTTTCCTTCAGTCCCTTGTCTAGTCGCAGCTTGAATTGAGGGTTACTCTTAACTGTACCATTCTCATAGGTGTCCTCAGGCGTCTCGAAATAGAACGCACCATGGACTACCTTCATGGATTTCCTCTCGGTCTCAACCACTTTGGTTAGGTGTGGCGAGATTTCAATGCTTAACACTTTTTCTGCCATTTTCCTTCTCCTCTACATTCTTAATATATATGTCAATTAATATATCAATAACACATTTACCATATCTAAGCCAATCCAATTAGCGTCAGATACGCATTAATTATATAATCGCCGAAGAATACGGCTATCATAATTCCAACGGACAGGTATGGTCCCATAGCCAGAACCTTGCCTTCGCCACTTACTTTCATCCTAATTATATGAATAATTGAACCTATTATGCATCCTATGACAAATGCTAGTAGTATATGCTTCCACCCTAGGAGCAACCCTGCAGCTCCCATTAGCTTCACATCACCGCCGCCGATTGCTCGTCCCTTGCTAATTAGCAGGATTAGAAGTAGCGGAACACTCACTGCGAAAAGTCCGATTACATAGGTTAACCAATTATCCAAATCCAGGAATAGGTGTCCAATTCCCAGGACAAGTATGAATATATTAATTCCTACTGGAATCTCGTATGTTCGCCAATCAATTACTGTAAGCACCAATAACGCAGAAAAGAGCAGTGAATATATTCCTGCATTAATAAATGTTAAGTAATTAAAGTATTCAAAGTCGCCAAACCACAAGAATATCAACACATAAGCAATTCCATTAATCGCCTCAATTATGGGATATTGAATTGATATGTGCTCACCGCATTTTCTGCATCGTCCTCTAAGAAATATATAACTAAACAGTGGTATGTTGTCGTACCACTCAAGGTGATATCCACAGCTCATACAATGGCTCGGTACTGTTACAATTGTCTCTCCCTTAGGAATTCTAAGGATGCAGACATTGAGAAATGAGCCAATTATAGTTCCAAATATAAAGATGAACACTAGCATAAGTATTAGGACTGCCATTACTTCACCTACTTGTTAATGTACTGCTCAGCCTGGGAGTCGTTAACTAAGTTAAATGTCCTGTCATTACCCACATATACAGCGCAGGACTGTCCCTGCTTCACATAATAATATGTAAATGGAATACCCTTCTCAACTGCATTACCCTGTGTTAAAGGCTGGGTAGTCATGCCAGGAACTGTATCGGAATTAGCTTCCACAGGAGAGCCAACAATAATTGTTGGTTGTGCACTTAGTGCATTCTCCTTAACTGTTTTCTCAATCTTACGCGCTTCTTCTACATCAGCGCTTCTTCTATCCTTCTCAACATTTTTAAGCCATATTGGAGCAACAATTGCAGCTACAACTACAACTAACGCTATAATAACTACAAGAGCTATTAATCCTTTTGACTTCTTTGATTGTTCATTCATAATTGAACTGTTCACCTTTCAGATTATTATTTAGAGCTATATCATCACCACTTCCGACATTATCAACCCTCACTCAAGTTGACATTACTGGTGAATATGTTATAATAAATATACAAAAGCAGTTGACAAGGTGATGGTTCCACCTCGTTGGCGAATAATTATTCAATCATGAAATAACCATTCTATACACCAACTATAGGATGGTTATTTTTTGTTACTAAAGGTTATAATAGCAACTAACATAATTACAAAGGTAAACAAATCATACCAAGTAACCATATAACCACCTCCTTGCAAAAGCTCAACGAGATGGTTATCATCCTACCAACTGCTCCAATAAATTATACCACATTATACACTCTCACACACTACATAATAATAACACACACTTTATTATTGTGTACTATGTAAGACAACATAAATCACATTCCATCCACCCATCGTGCACAATGGGTGGACGGTAAATAGGGTTTTGTGATATATGTCGTTAGCCTGCATAGCAGGGTGACGACAAAATTAGCCGTAAGGGGAACCACTTAATTAGTGGAGGGATTCCTTACTGCTTGGCTACATCTCAAGAAGCAAAATGTGTAGCCATACCTTTATTAGGATTGTGACAAAAGGTCTGTGCCCTTGTCATTTGACGCTAAATTAAGGATTTGTTTGAGCTTGTGCAGCTGGGAATGATTTTTTGTCAGCATCTTTATATTTTTTCGCATTATCTTCATTAGTAAGATCTCCAGACCATACTCCAGCTACCTGAGAACCCTTCGCACCATCTACATATACAATGGCTTTGTTTGAGTTCGCATCGTATTCAAAATAAAAATCCTTTTTTGAATCTACAGCGTCGCCCTTTGTTTGTATATTTTCTTTAATTGCTGAAGGTGTACCACTTACAACTTTAGTTGCTCCACTATATGTATTACCATCTGCGGCATCTGCTACAACTGACTCAGCAATTGAGTTAGCATTCTGTACATCAGTAGATCTTCTTGAAGATTCGATATACTTTGCGAATACTGGAGCAAGAACTGCTACAAGTACTACCATGATAGCGATAACTACGATTAACTCAACAAGAGAGAAACCGCCGTTACTTTTCTGTCTTTTGTTTAATAACTTCATCATACGCGCTTATCTCCTTTACTTTTTAATAAATAATTATTTATATTAAAATGCATGCCCTATTCACGCATCTTAATCTCTACATTTTACTATCGACATATTTTTCAACATCCTTGATTATCTCTTCAGCTTGCTGAACTTGAATTTCAGCATCATTTTTTGACGCTATAAAGAAATCATCATAGTCAGACTTCTGACGTACATTCATAGCTGATGTTATCTTTTTCGAAATTGAACTATCAAATTCTCCTGTTTTAACATGACACTGATTAAAATGAGCTATGACACCACTATGTTTGCTACTATCAAATTCATCTAATATATTAACAGCTCTAATCGCATGAAATATGGCATAATACGAGCGGTTAAGAGATAGCTTATAATCACCAATGTCTAATTCTCTTCTTGCTCTATCTAAATCCTCGTTTGCTCTCTCAATGCGATATTTTGCAAGATCTTCTATGCTGCCTCCCATAATTGAATTCCTTCTTTATTAATGTTTTTATAAAACGGTAATACATCTTTCCATGTATCAAATTGTTCTTTTTCAATTACAGTCGTAGATATAACAACATCATTGTCAAGGTCCATTTTAACAACTACATCCAACAACTTGTCATACATCAATCTATCATCTGAATTAACTAATATAGCAATATCCAAATCCGACTCTTCTGTCGCTGTCCCTCGTGCTACAGAACCGAATAGTATAATAGCTTGTAAGTTATCCAAATATATCATTTTTACTTCATTCACGAAGTCATCGTACATTTCTTGTCTTATATGTTTCATAGCTTATCACCTTCTTTAAACCATACCATAAGAAGCGTCGATCGACTTTCCAACATTTCGCTTCGCGAAATGTCGCCTTGTTTTAAGGCGCGTCGCTCCAGACACCAACATTTCGCTTCGCGAAATGTCGCCTTGTCGTAAGGCATCCCCCATGCTTCGCATGGTCCCCCTTACGACATATTACATATTACCCATTTGCTGGTACATAGCAATCATTGGGCTCATTACGGCTGCGATGAGGATACCAACTAGAGCTGCCATTACAAGAATAACCATAGGCTCTAATGCTGCCATAACAGTCTCTGTTGTCATCTTAACTTCTTCATCATAATAATCGGCAAGCTTCTCTAGCATTTCCTCTAATTCACCAGTATTCTCACCAATCTCAATCATATAATCAACCATCGGTGGGAATAGCTTTGTCTTCTTAAGAGTAACGCTAAGAGGAATACCCTGTGCCACATCATCCGCTGCCTTCTTAACAGCCTTACGGTATACATAGTTAGTCAATGTGTCAGCTACTATGTCTAATGCTTCCACTAATGGAAGACCAGAATATATCAGCGTTGATAATGTTCTTGCGAATAGTGAACAAGCAGTTTTAACATTTAGAGTTCCTATAAGCGGAAGCTTAATTGCCAAGTTAGAGAAGAACATTTTACCCTGTTCTGTTGCCTTGAATGCTCTTATTGCAACAACGAGTAATATAATTACAATAAGTATAATATACCAATAACCTACTATAAAGTCTGATAATGCAATAACCGCCTTAGTAATACCAGGAAGCTCCATGTCCATAGAATCGAACATCTCCATATAGCTTGGAACTACCTTAACAAGCATAAATACTGATACAACTATAGCTACAATTGCAACAATTATTGGATACATTGCAGCTTTACGAACCATACCTTCTGTAGCCGCTGCCTTCTCGAAGTGTTCTGACATTCGCTCAAAGGCAATCTCTAACTTACCAGAGGCCTCACCAGCTCTTACCATACTAACCATTATTTCAGGGAAGATTTTCTTATGACGACCCATTGCATCTGCTAAGGTTTCACCCTTCATAATATCAGCTTGGACTTCTCTAAGAGCCTTAGCCATATATTTATTCTCTGTCTGGTTAGAGAGCATATCAAGGGCTGCAATTACAGTAACACCAGAAGATAACATGGATACGAACTGTCTACAGAATACTGATAAGTCTCTTGGCTTAACAAGACGACCAAATGTAATAGACAATTCCTTATTAAGAATGTTAGCTTCCTTAACGCTTAATACAATAAGCCCTTCTGCCGATACTAGTTCAACAGCGTTTTGTGGTGTGTCGGCAACAACATTTCCCTTTTTCTCTTTTCCGTCGGCATCCTGTGCCACATAAGTATATTCTGGCATAACTTATCCCCTCTAGTATTTTATTATGCATTTAATACATCATTACCTTCTGAGTCATAGATTGTTGATCATGGGCGAAGCTTATTGCTGTATCAGCCGATATAACTCCCCTCATGAAATGATTATATATAGCATCGTCCATTGTTATCATTCCATCCTTCTTACTAGTCTGAATAGTAGATGGAATCTGGTATGATTTACCTTCTCTAATAAGGTTGGATATAGCTGAATTCTGAAGCATAACCTCGAATGCCGCGACTCTTCCATGTCCATTATTAACTGGAAGAAGCTGCTGTGCTATAACTCCCTTAAGGACTGATGCTAGCTGCACCTTAATCTGCTCCTGCTGATAAGGTGGGAATACATCAATAATTCTATCAATAGTTGCTGCTGCAGAATTAGTATGAAGTGTGGAGAACACCAAGTGTCCTGTCTCTGCTGCAGTAACTGCTGTATTAATTGTCTCTAAGTCTCTCATCTCTCCTACGAGAATAACATCAGGATCCTGCCTTAATGCTGCACGAAGGGCATTGGCGTAGGATAATGTATCGTATCCTATCTCCCTTTGCATAACCATACCTTTACCATGCTTGTGAAGGTATTCTATAGGGTCCTCTAATGTAATAATCGTCTTAGGATAAGTTGTTGCAATCTTATGAATAAGAGCCGCAAGTGTCGTAGACTTACCTGAACCTGTTGCCCCTGTTACTAGTACAAGTCCTCTCTTCTCATCTGCCAAGTCAATTACTGACTGTGGCAAGCCAATCTTGGATGCATCAGGTACTTCATAAGCTAATATACGAAGAGCCATAGAATAAGTACCACGTTGTCTGAACACATTATTCCTGATACGAGAGAATCCTGGAACGGAATAAGCGAAGTCAACTTCACCCATTTCCTCAAGCTCTTTCCTCTGAGTATCATCAATCATTATATCGACTAATTCATTGATATCATTAGGCATTGCCAGCTCCTGATTCATAGGAACAAGCACTCCATCTACCCTGAACATAACAGGTGAACCTGGTGCAAAATGTATATCTGAACAATTAAGTCTCTTAGCCTCTGTAAGAATTGCAATTAATTTATTAAGTTTTGGGTCCATATTACTCATCGGTTGTGCGCCTGATGGTGCTATTGGCATATTAACCCCCTATTATAATTCGAATTAGTTTTCGAATGTAATTCTCATTGCCTCCTGGAATGAAGTAATTCCTCTTGCAACAAGCTTAAGTGAATTCACTCTTAATGTATCCATTCCTTCTGCTACTGCTGCATCTCTAATCTCATCAGCAGATGCATTAGAGTGAATTAATCCCTTTATTCTCGGTGTAACTGTAAGAATCTCATATACACCAATTCGACCAGCGTAACCTGTCTGACCACATTTCTCACAGCCACATGGCTTGTACATCTTGAATTGCCTCTGTTCATCTAACCCCATTAGATGCTTCTCTTCAATGCTGGCCTCTGTCTCCTGCTTACAGTTATCGCATAGTCTACGTACAAGTCGCTGAGCGATAACACCGAATATAGAATCTGCAAGTAGGTAACTGTCTACTCCCATATCAATCAGACGGCTCATGGCACCAGCAGATGAATTAGTATGAAGCGTTGATACAACAAGGTGTCCTGTGATAGACGCCTGTACCGCAATCTCTGCTGTCTCACCATCACGAATCTCACCAATCATGATAATGTCCGGATCCTGTCTAAGGATAGACCTTAGGGCATTGGCAAATGTTAATTCTGCCTTATTATTAACCTGAACCTGATTGATTCCTGTGATGTTCGCCTCAACCGGGTCCTCAACTGTTACGATATTAACATCTTCTGAATTAAGCTCATTTAACACAGTATATAGCGTGGTAGATTTACCAGAACCAGTAGGTCCCGTTACTAGGAAGATTCCATTAGGATTCTTAAGTAACTGATTGAACTTCCTCTCGTCCTCAGGAGTAAGACCTAAGTCCTTCTTGTCCTTATTTAACGCCTTCTTCTGTGCAAGACGCATAACGCACTTCTCGCCATATACAGTTGGAAGCATAGATACACGAATATCATATTCGATATGGTCAACTACCATTGACATACGACCGTCCTGAGGCTTTCTCTTCTCGGAAATGTCCATTCCAGATACAATCTTGATACGAGCCGTAATGGCACTTGCTGTCTCAGGCTCATAATGGAATCTCTCGTGAAGCACACCGTCAATACGGAATCTAACACGAATTTCCTTCTCCATTGGCTCAATATGAACATCGGATGCACGCTGTCTTGCAGCCTGCTGCATCATCTGTCTAACCAACTGAACGATAGGAGACTTATCTACCTGGTCTTCAAGGATTCTGTCTTCCTTCTCTTCTTCATCACCGAATTCACGACGACGCTCAGACTTGAAGCGCTCCATAACCTTACGAGTCTCGTCGTCTGTATAATATTTATCAAGGGCTGATTCAATCTCGTATCTTGATGCGACACAAGCATCAACCTGAAGGTTAGTAACAATGGTAAAGTTATCAAAAGCTCCCATATTCATTGGGTCAGCCATGGCAACCTTGACCATGTTAATATTATTCTCAGAATAATCTATAGGAATCATTGTATATTTACGAAGCACCTCACCAGGAACAACCTTGAGTAAGTCCTCGTTAATATTAATCTCTGATAGATGAACCCTAGGGAGACCAAGCTGGTTAGAAAGGGCATCTGCAACACTTTCCTGTGTTACATATCCTAATTGGATAAGCTTCTCACCAAGCATCATGCCGTCTGCCTTAGCAGCCTTCAAGGCATATTCAATTTGATCAGGAGTAACAAGACCTTCATCTATGAGCATGTCGCCCATACGTTTACGTTCTCTTCTCATTGGATTCCTCACATTTTATTTATTATAAGGAGCGTCACCCGATTGTAAGTTCGACTTCGTCGAAGCGGGTTCCGCGTGCAGTCATTTTGCTCTGCAAAATAACTGCATAAAGCATATCGTAAGCCGGGTTATGTCGAGAGTGATCATCTATCTACTGCAACTGTCGCCAATTGCCTCTAGCCTCTTACCATGAGTAGTAATAGCGGGCCGCCTAATCTCATTTTAGAGTTGCTTCGGATGGGGTTTACAATGCCTCATCTGTTACCAGACAAGCGGTAGTCTCTTACACTGCCATTTCACCATTACCTACCTTACGGTAGGCTGTATCTTTTCTGTTGCACTTTCCTTAGGATTGCTCCCACCGGACGTTATCCGGCATCCTGCCCTGTGAAGCCCGGACTTTCCTCAACACCAGATTGTCTGCGATAGCTCAAGAATCTCCTTAATAGTTTTCTTAAGTTATCGCAGAAATCTAGGCGTCGCGACCACTTGATATACTTATCGTTTCCATTATAGCACTTTTTATATAATTTTCAAAATATATAATCTAGAATTTATTAGTGATACGACAAAATCATTGATTTTTGCCTTTTTGCGTTAATATACTTCCTACAACGCCCATTTCACTGATAATAGCTTTCTTCTCATTTCCACTAACATAGACATCATTCAAAGAAGACTTATTATACTGAAGATACGTATTCTTCGTCTCGTCAATAATTAATCTAGTGAAGAATTGCTCCCAGCTAAAATATTTCTCACTCTCAATGTAATCTTCTGGAGATTCTACAATTGTGGCAACTCGCTTTCCGTCTATCAATCCTGAGGATAGAATTATCCACTCAAACGACTCTGGCAAATATAACACTATTGCTTTCGTGCGTTTAAGCGACAACACTCTCTCCATCTCTGGTCCAAAGGCAGCCCCATCTGCTATTATCAGTATATTATTTTCTTTCGATTGTCTTACACATTTATATACATTGGACTTACCATTCGCCGAAACACATGGTATCGCATTTTCCTTACACACATTTTCAAAGAATTCATAACCCGCATTAGAATCCTCAATAATGGCAAGCTCAGGCTTAGGAATCGATTCTAAGTCAGATTCATATATTCTATAGAACTGGCTATATAGTCTCTTCGTTCCCTGATATCTATTTCCTGACGTATTCTTAATTCCATATATCTCATTAACACTATATGGAAGGTCAAACAAAGATGACCTTGTTGCAATTACATAATAATTAGATGTATGTTGTATAGTTTCAGCAAATTCCTTACTTCTAACAAAAGTGTCACCCTCATCAATAAATACTATACTGTCGTCAATTTGCTCAAGATTAACTTTCCAATTCATGCCAGTAAGTACAACACATGGCTTTTCTGATTGGATTGAAACTCCGCTACTGATACCATTTGCCTGAAACGCAGCAATCATATCAATTAAAGTTGTCTTACCTGTTGCGCTATCGCCACGCAGAATTGTTATATTTCTGTTAATTGTGAACTTATATTGAAGGTGTCTATCCTTAACAATTATCTCGTATTTGCCCTTCATTTAATGACTCTCCTATACGAATTCTCCAGCAATCATTACATATTCATCCATATTATGGACAATTGTGTTGTTATTCAAGATGCAAATCTCAAATTCTCCCTCTCCAAAATCCATAATATGATGTAACGTAATATTAATGTCCTTAGAAGACTCCTTAGCAATCTCAAGAATCCATTTTGCACAATTATCTCCACATGTAGATGCATTATAAAAGCATTTGTTTTCATTCCTAAGAAGCATTAAAGTCTTCGTTCCGCCGGATAATTGTGTGACAGGAATAACGCCTAACGCTTTACTGTCAATAGTTCTATCGCCTATCACTTTCGCTTTATCTATTGCCTTAATTATTCTGCGTGATAAATCATCCTGGAACCATTTATCCAAGAATACATGATCAAAATACATTGATGTATTGTATATCTCATCTTCTCTATCACCAAAAAATACATTTAACATTAGTAATTACCTCTGCATTCTAAGCAAAATGATATAAGATTCCTGCCTCCACAACACTACACTCTATACACCCCACCACCGATGAATTCGCGGATGATAGATGTGTTAGGTACCACGTCGCTAGGAAGTGGCATAACATAGTCTAATAGCTTAATAAGTCTGTTGGCTTCTATAAATTCAGGCGAATTAGGATCTACTGCGAATAACTGCGGCAAAGCGTAGACCTTAAGAACAGACAATTCATATATTAGCGCCGAATTAATCATGAAGTCTGCTTCATCCTGGAATGTGAAAATGTTCTTCGTCTCACCACGACGAACAGAATCCCACATGGCAAGAGTCTCCTGGGCATTGGTGCCACGAGTTCTTGCATCTCTTACAATTCGTCTAATAAGCCTTGTATCAGCAGTTGACAATGGATTATGCTCATCAATTGATATCTGGGTAAGAGCGCTTATGTAAATCTTGTATTTGCTTTCCTTAGGAAGGGAATGAGACAGCCTGTCATTGAGGCCATGAATTCCTTCTATTACAAGTACATCATCTGCTCCAAGCTGCATATACTTGTCACGATATTCCCTCTTACCCGTCTTGAAGTTAAATGAAGGAAGAAGCACTCTCTTGCCCTCAAGAAGTTCAAGCATATCCTCATTGAACTGGTCTATATCAATACCCTCTACGCACTCGAAATCCTTCTCTCCGAATTCATCAAGTGGAATCTGGTCTCTGTCAACATAATAATCATCTAACGGAATAGGATGAGGCTTCATTCCAAGTCCCTTAAGCTGAGTAGAAAGCCTATGGGAGAATGTAGTCTTACCCGAAGAAGAAGGTCCAGCAATCATAATGAATTTCTTAGACCTATTCTCATATATCTCCAATGCAATATCGCCTATGCGCTTCTCCATCAAAGCCTCGTTAATAAGAACAAGGTCTTCACCCTCCCCATTAACTATCTTATCATTAAGGGCACCCACAGTCTCTACCCCTACCATCTGAGACCATTTCTTAGAGTGCTGAAGCTGAATGCATAATTTCTCTGATGGATTGTATGGTTTGAACTCACCATTGAACCTGTCAGGAAACTGTACAACAAGAGCTTCCTGGAACTTAATTATCTTAAATGCCGCAAGATACCCTGTCGAAGGCGCCATGTATCCATAGAAATAATCGTAGCATCCTCCCAGCCTGTAAATGTTAACATTAGAGCTGGTCCTATACTTAAGAAGGGTATCCTTCTCATGCATATTCTTATCATTGAAAATCTTACGAGCCTGCTTAATCTTCATTACAACCTTCTCTATTGGAAGGTCACGCTTAACCAAATCATGCATTCTCTTATCAATCTCAGATATCATTTCATCAGTAGGAACTATTTCTTCAACCTTGGTACTTTCAGCATTGCGCTTAATAAGCTTGCATAAATAACCATTGTCAAGCGAACGCATTACAGTTACATCATATATCTCATCTGTGCTTATATCGAACAATGCCTTCTGAAGCAGCAACACCACACTTCTTCTATATGCTTTCCTACCGTTCTTATCTGCAGAAGACAAGAACTTAATGGTGCCATCCTCTGTAAGAGGATTATTAAGTTCCTTCAGTCTGCTATTATATTCACACAGAATATATGGATATTCATCCTCTGGCTGAAATTCCTTGGCAAGCTCAATTATCCTAGTACCCTCTGGATATTCCCTTGTAACATCCCCAACTGTAATCTTGTACCCCATAATAACACCTCCTAATACATACAACTAGTAACCTCTATTATGTCCAATTATATTACTGCATAAGGATTAGTAATATCTTCCTTACCTATCTCAACATCATCCTCCTCAAGATAAGAAGCGATATAGTCAATGAACAGATGCTCTAGCCCGTAGTGACC
Organism: uncultured Lachnospiraceae bacterium; assembly: GCA_900316395.1. Lineage (GTDB taxonomy): Bacteria > Bacillota > Clostridia > Lachnospirales > Lachnospiraceae > RUG191. Next base: position 13,223 of record ONCT01000007.1, read on the forward strand.
AGCATCAATAATAGCAATCCCCTTGGCCACTGCATCAATACCGTCATGATGACCAATATCACCTGTTATAAGAACCTGAGCCCCCTGCTCAAGTGCGTTATCAATCTCGCTCTTACCAGAGCCTGGCATAATGGCAATCTTCTGTACCTTGGTGTCCAAATCTCCGTACACCCTAACGGCATTAATGTCGAACTTCTTCTTAACTTCTGAAGCCAGCTTCTTAAGCTTAATAGGAACCGTCAGATTACCGATTCTACCCATTCCTTCTTCACCCTGTGAAATGTCAAGAGGTGTGGCAGCATCAAGCTCTAAAGCGTCCTCTGCAAGAGCACCCATGCCATATACATCGAAATTGGTGTGAATAGCATAATAGGCAATATCATTTCTTATAAGTGTTATTACCCTTCTGCCAATGAAGTCATCACTTGTTAATCTCTTCATACCAGAGAAAATCAGTGGATGATGAGTAACAAGCATGTCAGCACCGAATTCGATTGCATTGTTAATTACATCGTCAGTAGCGTCAAGTGCTATGTAAATCTTGCGAACTTCCTTGTTGCTGTCGCCAATCAGAAGGCCAACATTGTCCCACTCCATGGCAGCATCAACTGGAGATTGTGCTTCTAGTCTGTCAATAATATCTTGTACAATCATTATGCCCCTCCTGGTATCAATTGTGCATACAGCCATCATCATTTTAGAACGCATACATCCATATGTAACTCCCCGGCGCTAAGAATGCGCCTAAGGAGTTCATATGGCTGTATGCTAATATTAGTATTATTAGGCTGTATGCTTGCTTTAATACTAATTATAATACTTATCCATAATATTATCTATAGTAGAACACTCATGAGCCAACTGCTCCAGTTTGATGTTGCCTGGAGAATGGGACTGAATGTTTTGGATGGATTTATTAAGTGATTCACGATACGATTCAATATAGTCCCTATATACCTTATCGCCACGCTCGCATAGCAATCGGCTATAGCAGAACTTAACGTCTGGGTAGTCAAGTGCTGCATTGTCAGAATCGCAAGCCGCGACGCCTGAATCCCTGTCCGTTTTATTGGACACATCCTTATCGTAGTGCAACTTCCATGCGAAGTAGTATTTGCCATCTTCGAATACTATATCTTCATCATCGAAGACATACCCTTTCTCAAGCAAATACTTCCTAAGCAAAGCATACTCACTCTGCGGTTGAATAACAATTACAGATGTTGATTTGAAGACAGTCTCCCCCATCTGTAAAATGTGCATCATCACATTTCCACCCATCCCACATATAGAGATGCTGTCGGCTTCACCTACATTTAACTCACTAACTCCATCGCTTAGTCTAATATCAATTCTTTCACTTAGATTATGCAGTCTGATATTCTCTCTTGCTTTACAAAGCGGACCTTCATTAACATCCATAGCAATGGCACTTGAGTAAGCGCCAGATTCCAGCAAATATATTGGAAGATAGCCATGGTCACAGCCTACGTCGGCTATTACATTAGCATTTCCCAGAAGAGAAGATACCATACTTAATCTATCAGATAAGCTAATCATTATGACTCTAAGTAATCCTTAAGCTTGCGACTTCTGCTAGGATGGCGAAGCTTGCGAAGAGCCTTAGCTTCAATCTGTCTTATACGCTCACGAGTTACATTGAATTCCTTGCCAACCTCTTCAAGAGTGCGGCTTCTTCCGTCTTCAAGACCGAATCTCAATATAAGAACCTTCTTCTCACGTTCTGTCAAAGTCTCTAATACTTCTTCTAATTGCTCACGAAGCAATGTCTGGGTTGCAGCTTCCGCTGGCACAGGAACGTTGTCATCCTGAATAAAGTCTCCTAGATGTGAGTCTTCCTCTTCACCAATAGGTGTCTCAAGAGATACAGGCTCCTGAGAGATTTTCAGAATCTCACGAACCTTATCAACAGAGATTCCCATTTCCTCAGCTATCTCTTCTGAAGTAGCCTCGCGGCCGAGTTCCTGAAGCAGCTGACGAGACACACGAATCAGCTTATTAATTGTCTCAACCATATGAACAGGAATACGAATTGTTCTTGCCTGGTCTGCAATAGCTCTTGTAATAGCCTGTCTAATCCACCATGTAGCATAAGTAGAGAACTTATAGCCCTTGGTATAATCGAATTTCTCAACAGCCTTCACAAGACCTAGGTTACCCTCCTGAATAAGGTCAAGGAATAGCATTCCACGACCTACATATCGCTTAGCAATACTTACAACAAGACGCAGGTTAGCCCCTGTAAGCTTCTGCTTTGCGTCGTTACCTTCATCAACGATTGCTCTCTTCTCAGCAATCTGCTCCTTAAGGCTTTCTACCTCTTCCTCTGAAAGTGGATTCTCTGCATCCTCTGCAGTTCCCTCTCTAAGCTGTGCCTGAAGTTCCTTCATCTCCTCAGATGCCTTAAGACCATTTTCCATCATAATCGCAAGCTCACGCTCTTCATCAGCAGTAAGAAGCTGAACCTGGCCAATGTCCTTAAGATACATTCTTACAGGGTCCTCTGTGCTGATTCCCTCAGCCACAGTTAAGTCTAACGCTTCCTTAGCGCTATCCTCGTCAAGTTCAAGATTCTCTTCATCATCCTCTTCACGAATTACGGCAATCTGCTTTCTCTCAAGATAGTCAATTGCAGCCTCAAGAAGCGATGAATCAATGTTGTCCTCCTTGAAGAATTCTTCAATCTCATGTGACTCTAGAATTCCCTTTTCCTTGCCAATATCGGCTAGCTTCTCAAGCTTCTCGTAGAATTCTGCATTACTAATTGTGTCCGTTTGAGCGGACATACTATCATCCATATCATCACCAACACGAGCAGCTCCTAAGCCTCCCACGATATCGCTAATCTCATCGTTATAGTCTTCATCCTCGACATCGTCAATTGACGCAATATCCTCATCGAAGTTATCTAAATCCTCTTCTTCAATCTCTTCGATATCATCTAATTGCTCAATATCTTCGATATCCTCTACTTCCTCTTCTTCATAGTCTTCATCGTAGTCATCATACTCTTCTTCGAGTTCTTCGTCGTCGTAGATTTCCTCTTCTACTTCTTCATCAACAACCTCTTCTACTACCTCTTCTATATTCTCGTCCTTCTTCTTTCTTGGCATCCTTGCTTCCTCCTTCTATTTATTATGGTGTGTTTATCGAAAATGTGATTATTATCTTAATATCTATAACAGCCTTGTACTTTGTATATTTCTAATATCTCCTTTTACCTTCTTAATTCGCTTTACTGCTCCAGGCTTAGATGTGTCTATTCGACCTAATCCCTCATTCTTAAGCTTGATTAGCGTCTCCTTAAGCAGGACCTCTTTATCTTCATTACTCTCTAATTCACCAATCTTAGTGTTGAGAATACCTGCAATCCTCTTATGGTCCTCATTATCTTCAAATGCATTCATTAGAACAGCCGGCTGGAATTCTTCTCCAGCCTCGTAGGCCGAGAACATCTTAGCTGCCGTATCCCTGGCAACACCCTCTGTAAAATCCTCAGCATCAATATACTTAGAGATTGCATTATAAAGACTTGGCTCATCTAAGAGCCATGTAAGAAGTATTCCCTCTGTCTCCATAATTCCACGCTTACTCATCTTCGCAGTGCTAAGACGCCTAGAATTATTCTCATACATATCCTCAGATATTATATCGTCATTTGTCTCAGATTCTTCTTCAAAATCCTTGGCAGTATATCCCCTAAAGAAGCCCTCCTTGTACCGATTAAGTTCCGACTCATTCTTGGCAACGTCGCGCATAAGCTCCCTTATACTATCAGCACTAACATTGAATTCATCAGCCAAGGTGGCAACATAATTGTCTCTCTCTATCTCTGTGGGAAATACGTAGAGTCTTCCCGCCATCATTCGAAAGAACCTGTTGTTCTCTTCAGGGTCGTTAATATTATATTCTTCGCGAAGCTTCTTAAGGGAGAATATAAAGCTATTTTCAGCCTTGTTAATCCTCTCTTCAAATGCCTCTGAACCATTTGCCTTAATGAACTCATCAGGGTCCTTATACTCCCCTAGAGTTATAACTTTTGCATCTACACCACATAACGCTAACATACCAACGGCTCGCTGCATGGCATCAGTTCCTGCAAAATCCATATCAAAGCATATATATACCTTCTTAGAATCTCTGTCTACCTTGAGCTTCTTGACCTGCTCCTTGGTTAGCGCCGTTCCAAGAGGTGCAATGGCATTGTCGAACCCTGCTCTGTGAAGGGCAATAACATCCATATATCCTTCGCACAGAATATATGCCCCTCGCCTTGAGCGCTTAGCCCTGTCTAATCCATAGAAATTGTTCCTCTTGTGGAATATCTCATTCTCATTAGAATTAAGATATTTCGGCTTAGAGTTGTCGAAGACTCTTCCACCGAAGGCAATAGGCTTGCTTTTATCATCTAATATGGGAAATATTAATCGATTGATAAAATAATCTCGGGGGCCCTTCTCGTGAAAAACAACAAGACCACTTTGCTTCATTATCTCATCTTCGTAACCCTTGCTCTTGAGAAAACGATACATACTATCCCAATTCCCATCAGCATAGCCTAGGGCAAAGCCTCTTATTGTATCTCTATCAAGCCCTCTATTATTGGTAAGATAGTCCATTGCCATCTTGCCGTTATTAGAATGAAGGGCGCTAAAATAGTAATTAGCCGCATCCTTCATTATATTCTTAAGCTTAACCTTCTTCGATTGCTTAAGCTTCTCTTCTCTGCTCATCTCCCGCTTAGGCAGTTGATAGCCACACCTGTTAGCCAATTCTTCAATGGCCTCTGGGAATTCCCAGTTGTTATATTCCATAAGAAATGTGTACACATTTCCACCCTTGTGACATCCAAAGCAATAGAACATCTGCTTAGGTCGATTAACGGAAAACGACGGAGACTTCTCATTATGAAATGGGCACAGCCCAAAATAATTAGAGCCACTTCTCTTCAGTTGTACATATGATGAAACTACATCTACGATATCATTGCGAGAGCGCACCTCTTCAATGATATCATCACTATACATTGGCATTAAAATCCCTCTATAATCTAGAAATTATCAACCTGCCATGCGGTAGGCATAAAATAATCATTAAACTTCATAATAGCATATTGATCTGTCATTCCTGCAATATAATCACAGACTACTCTGTCCTTAGCCTCACCTTCGTTAATCATATTCAAATATTTCTCAGGCATAGAATCAATATTTTCCATATAGTATTCGAAGAGACCCTCTATCATTCGGTGAGCCTTAACCTCTTCTGCCTTGGCTGTCTCATTCTTATATACATTCTCGAACATGAACTGACGAAGGTCAAGCATAGCCTTCCATATCTCATCTGACATGCATATCTTCTCATTATTCATACTCTGAATGACGACATCATGAATAAGTGTATCGAGCCTCTCCTTGGTATTAGAACCAATAGTCTCTCTAATATAAACAGGTATGTCAGTCTCGCATAACAGATTACCTCTAATGGCATCATCAATATCATGATTAACATAGGCTATCTTATCAGAAAGTCTTACAATCTGACCTTCAGGAGTTTTAGGCATAAGTTTCGTCTGATGATTCTTAATGCCATCCCTGACCTCCCATGTAAGATTGAGTCCCTGACCTGATTTCTCCAACTTCTCAACAATTCTTATACTTTGCTTACTGTGTTCAAATCCACCTTCACAGAGGTTGTTAAGTACTCTCTCGCCAGAGTGACCAAAAGGTGTATGTCCTAAATCGTGGCCAAGTGCAATTGCTTCTACAAGGTCTTCGTTAAGGCGAAGGGCCTTGGCAATTGTTCTTGCATTCTGTGAGACCTCTAAAGTGTGAGTCAGCCTGGTCCTGTAATGGTCGCCCTTAGGAGTTAAGAATACCTGTGTCTTATTCTTCAGTCTTCTGAAGGCTTTGCTATGAAGTATTCTGTCTCTGTCACGCTGGAATACAGGGCGGATGTCGCACTGAGGCTCTTCTCGGTCGCGGCCTTTGGAGTTCTCATCCAATGTCGCCCAGGAGCACAAATTCTCTCGCTCCATCTGTTCTATCTGTTCTCTAATAGTAATATGCATATAACCACCTCAATATAATATATCCTACCAGCCTGCAAAATCCTTTTTTATTTTTATTTTTTGTGGGAGGAGGCGTGATGTGTGGCTTCGGGTGGATGGCAAGAAAAGGCGACTGCCATCTGAGATGGATCAGTCGCCGGTTCCCGTCACAATATTATATTAGACTTAATATCAATCACTTACATATACTCCACGAAGCGTTACTGCTATAAGAGACACTTACTTAATAATAACGATGTTAGAGCCGAACCACTTGTTAGTGATTTGTTCCATGCTACCGTCAGCTACAAGCTCATGTAAAGCCTTGTTAACTTTGTCTCGAAGTGCTGTATTGCCCTTAGCAAAGCCTACACCATACTGCTCTGATGCAATTGCTTCTGGAAGAAGTCTGAAAGCCTTGCTCTCTGACTTAATCTTGTATTCTGCAACACCTGAATCCATGATTACTGCGTCTGTTGCGCCAGCTTCAAGGTCCATAAGTGCTGTGTTGTAATCTGCTACTGAGCTTAAGCCACCAAATGTTGCCTTAAGAGCTGCTCCAGCTCCATCTGCCAATGCTGCCTCTGCAGAAGATTCCTTCTGAACTTCTACCTTCTTGCCAGCAAGATCAGCATTTGCCTGAATTGGGCTGTCAGCCTTAACTACAACAACCTGCTTGTTGTCTAAGTATGGCTCAGACCACTCATAGTTGTTCTCACGACCATTGATTGTGAAGCCGTTCCAGATACAGTCGATAGTTCCAGAATTCAACTCTGAATCCTTAGCATCCCAATCGATAGGCTGATATGCAACCTTCATGCCAAGCTTGTTAGCTACTGCTGATGCAAGGTCTAAGTCGAATCCTGTGTAGTTTCCAGTCTCATCTCTGAATCCATATGGTGGAAATTCTGCATCGAATCCAACTACTAGTGTCTGCTCATCATTCTTTACTGCTGTGTTGCTACTCTTAGAACAGCTACATCCACAGATAGCAAGAACCATTACACCAATAAGTGATAATGCGATTAATAATTTTAATTTCTTCATGTTCGCTTCCCCCTTTTCCCTAAAAATCTACCATATTTCTTATAAAATGTAAAGATATGCAATATAATAAGACCACCTGTGCTCTATTGCACAGATGGTCTTAATTCCATCAGGTTATATAGCTACATCAACTGACATATCTGGCGCTGGAGTTGCACTTACAGACACATCTGGCATGGAAGAAGCCGAAAATGCATTTCCACTAAATCCAGACATATTTGCTCCCGCATCCAGTGACGGCGCCTTAAGTGACTTATCCATGTTCATCTTAATTACTGCCTTCAGATAATCCATATCAGCCTTCATTATAGCCCGCTCCTCAGAAGCCCTGTGCTTACGCTTAAGATTCTCGTAATCCTCCTTGCTCATATGAGGATCAACCACCTCCATTAGCTCAGCCATATCCATTGCTTCTTCGAGCATCTCTAACTCATCTTCCCCAAAGGATGCAATCATCTCATTCATTTCATCTAACATCTCATCAGACAGATTGCTTATATCTTCTTCCTGAAGGACATCCATCATGTCCTCTATCATCTTGTATCTTTCGTCAAATATCATATCTTCCGCTTCAGTTATCTTCTCCTCGACTGGAGAAGGAAGACTATCGATTCTTTGTTCTTTATCTGAAGCCTTATTAGTAGATGCATCTTCGAATTTATCTAGGGATTCATCTCTTTTCATTGTATTAGATACAAGTTCTTCAAGTTCAAGATGATGCTTCTTCTTACGAGCAACCATCTCCATTCTTTCTGCGTGAATGAGTGCTGCCTGAAGCTCGCCACTATCCTCTGACTTAACTGACAGCTTGCGCTTAATCTCAATAACCTTACGTTTGGCTGCTATAACAGCCTGACCTGCGCTTACACTTGTCTTGGCTCTCTGTATCCTGGTGGATACATCCTTATAATTATATTTATATGATTTCAAAGCCTCCTTAGCCTTCTTCTCATTAGTTGAATTAAGGTCTAGATAACCATTAACCTTGTTGCTAAGGGTTGCGCTGTGTGTATTGTTATTATTCTTAAGAGGTTCTGTCGTAAGTCCTCTAATTAAGTTACGTAGCTTCTGATTCTTAAGCTCTCTTTCAGAGCGTTGTGACTCCTTAAGCCGCTCAGATATCGTAGAGGTCATAGAATTAGCATAGCCTGATTTACCATTTCCATATATCCCCATACTATTCTTAACCTGCTTATTCAGATTCGAGAACGAAGGTAGGGGATTGAATCCAATAGCCATCCCTCTCACCTCATTTCATATCTAGCCCTTGAAATCTATTGCATTACCAAGAGCGAGCTCAGCTTCAGTCTTAACAACACTGTCAGCATAGCTGTACATATATTGGGTCACCTTAGATAAGAGATTCTCAATAGAATCTGACTCAATAATCTCGTAATCATCATCTGCGAATTTGTTACGAATCTCTTCTAATCTCTCTTCGTTAGCCTGCTTTTCTGCCTTCTTCTTCTCGGCAATCTTCTCTTCCTTCTTCTCTTCTGCCTTCTTCTCTATACGCTCCTTCTGAGAATCTAGAGATTTCTTAACAACTGCGAAGAACTTCTCATTGCCGTTAGAATCAACTGACATACCGAAGCTTCCAACACTTGCGCCAGAGCTTGCGAAGTTATTCTTAGCCTGAGTCATCTTAGCTCCTGCCGAATCAAGAATTGCTTCGTATTTCTTACGGTAATTCTCATCCGTTGCCATCTTCTCAATCTTGTCAGCATCAAGAAGAACAACCATCTTACTTGCATTACCATAAGAAGCTGCATTAGCCTGCACCTGGCTTTTCATATCAGAACTAACAGCAATGAATTCCATATTATGATACTTAGCTTTGAGCTTCTCATAATATTTTGCTGCGTCTTCTGACAACTTAACATTACCGATTGTGAACCCATATTCAGTTTTGGTCGGAACTAGGGAACTTTTAGAATCAATTGGCGACCACTTCTTCGCATCCACATTAGTCTTAGAAGACGTGGTCTTAGACGTACTGCTGTCTGACTGAGTCTTACTAGCAGAGTACGCTTGACTTGCCTGCGTATACGCAGTTACTTCGTTAATACCCGTCATAATGTCTACCTCCTTGTAGAATAATAATGAATTCCATTTCATAAATAGAGACAAAGATAGTCTTCTAACTAAGTTATCGGATATTTTTTTTAATTCTTTAGTTTTTTATGTTATAATCTATGGGTATGTAGAAAAGGAGACACTATGCGATTCGATGAGTTTTTTAATATATGTGGGCAGTTGCTCCCAGGAATGACTGTCACACTTGAGATATTCTTCTTCACTCTACTCTTCGCACTTCCACTTGGAATGCTAATTGCAGTAGGAAGAATGTCCAAATACAAGATAATACAATTAATATTCCGATTATACATAGCAATCGTTCGTGGAACACCACTTATGCTACAGCTACTAGTTGTGTACTTCGGTCCATACTATATATTTGGAATATCAATATCTTCAGAATACAGAGCCTACGCAACAATAATTGCTTTCTCATGTAACTATGCAGCTTATTTTGCAGAGATTTACAGAACGGGAATCAATTCAATTGACAATGGCCAGAGGGAAGCTGCTTATGTTCTCGGATATAACAGAGCACAGACTTTCTTCTATATTATATTGCCACAGGTAATTAAGCGAATCATTCCAGCAATGACTAACGAGTTCGTAACTCTTGTTAAGGACACATCATTAGCATTCTGTATCGCTTATGCGGAAATGTTCACTGAAGCCAAGCGAATTGCTGCAGCCTCAACAAGTATGCTGCCTTTCTTCGCAGCCGGCACCTTCTACTTCGTGTTCAATGCCCTTGTAGCATTTATCATGAAGAAGGCAGAAGACAAACTCAACTATTACGATTAAATCTTATAACTACTATTGGAGATGGATATGACGAAAGTCCTAGAAATGAATCATGTAAAAAAGAGCTTCGACAATATGGAGGTTCTCAAAGATATTAGCATCAACGTCAACGAGGGCGAAGTGGTATCAATCATCGGACCATCTGGTTCAGGTAAGACCACCCTTCTTAGATGTGCTACTCTCCTAGAGAGAATGGATGATGGCGAATTAATATACTTAGGTGACAAGGTCGTTCATTCAAATAACGGCAAGAGCATTTACCAGAACAAGAAGGGTATGCGAAAAGCAATGGAGTATTTTGGATTAGTATTCCAGAACTTCAACTTATTCAACCATTTCTCTGCCCTTAATAATATAATGCACGCACCTGTTACCATCCAGCGCAGAAAGAAGGACGAAGTAAGAGCTCAAGCGGAGTCCCTTCTTAAGAAAATGGGACTTGAGGATAGGGGAAATGCGTATCCCTGCCAGCTATCTGGTGGTCAGAAGCAAAGGGTGTCTATTGCAAGAGCGCTGTGTATGAATCCTAAGATACTGTTCTTCGACGAGCCAACATCAGCCCTTGACCCTGAGCTTACACAGGAAATTCTTAAGGTTATTAAGGACCTGGCGGCTGAGAAGATGACAATGGTAATTGTAACTCACGAGATGAACTTCGCGAAAGATGTGTCTGACAGAATTATATTCATGGATAAAGGTGTTATTGTGGAGGATGCAACTCCAGAGGAACTATTCTCATCAAATAATGAGAAGACCAAAACATTCCTTGGTAGTTATTACGGAGTATCTTAATTAAGCATTTGATTCTATATAATACATTTTACATAAAAAGGCGGGATTTCTAGCAACTAGAAATCCCGTTCATTCTTATTAATTGTTCTGATTAATTATTCTTAACAATTCTTATCAGTCACAATCCTATTGTCTTACAGTAAACTTTCCAACAATTCCTGATAAGTTATCAGATGATGATTCTACATCACCCTGAGTAATCTTAAGGTCCTCAACACTTGTCTGAACTGTCTGAGCTGTAGCTGACAACTGCTCTGATGTAGCAGCATTCTCCTCTGACAATGCAGATAGGTTAGATACTGATTCTTCAATCTCACGGCTCTTAGCGTCAAGCTCCTTATTGATCTGCTCTAGCTCATTAATAGCTTCCTCTACGCCGCCAACAGTATCAACGATTGCTGTGAAACTCTCCTTAGTATGACCAACTGCATCGTTCTGCTTCTGAACGAATTCCTTAACCACATCAGCCTTGTTAGATGCGTGGTTAGTCGCTGCTGTAAGCTCTGCAAGAATCTCGTTGATTGTATCAACATTTTTCTTAGAATCATCTGATAAGTTACGAATCTCATCAGCAACAACAGCAAATCCTTTTCCAGCCTCTCCTGCTCTTGCAGCCTCAATTGAAGCATTAAGTGATAAGAGGTTAGTCTGATCTGCAATTCCAAGAATAAGGTCTGATGCTTCAGAAATCTTCTCACCTGATTTCTTAATATCATCAATCGCCTCGAATATAGCATTGAATTCTACATAAGACTTCTCATTAATGTCAGCAAGGCTTTCAACTACCTTGTTACCTTCCTCAGTTGCATGCTCAATATCTGTACTAGCAACAGATAATGAATTAGCAGACTCAACAGAACGCTCCATAATAGATGACAGCTCTGTCATGTTCATTGAGATATCTGAAACATCCTGTGCCATAGATGTGGATGCGTTAGCAAGCTCATCTGCGGCTGATGATACATTATCAACTCCAATTCCTGTAGCATCTGTCTCTTTAGATACAACGCCACTGGCAGACACAAGGCCATTAGATGTACTCTTAAGAGTATCAACAATACTCTCCAAAGCATCCTGAGTATCGTTAATAGCCTTCTTCATCTGACCTAACTCATCCTTAGAATCAACCTTGATTGGTGGTTCAGACAAGTCATAATGCGACAACTTATTAAGTCTGTCAGATACAACTCTGATACTGTTACCTATTAACTTAGTAACATAAATTGTCCATATTGTCATAAGAATTGCTACAATTGCAAATCCAATAATTACCTTAAGGAGAATTCCGTTAACACTGCTCTGAAGGAAATCACTTCTTGTATCAGCCCACTTCTCAGCAATATCTGTCATATCATTAATGCAGCCTCTTGCCTCATCGAACTTCTCATTATATTGAATGAATACGCTCTCAGGAATAGTGCCTCTAGAGACATCATACATAGCCTCCCACTCTGCAAATGCTTTCTCAAAATGCTCTGCAGATTCTTCAAATGTCTTGCCATCTTCAGTCTTCTCATTCCAAAGAGTATCATCCTTCTTAGCAATACTTATGGCTTCATCCATTCTTTCCTTAACTTCTGTAACATTAGAATTATAATCGCCTGTATATTTCTCTCTCAACTCAGGTGTTAAGGCTCCTGGTGAAAATGTTGACATATTAAATAACGACTTAGATGCATCTAAGGCCTGATAGAAGTCTCTGTCAGCATTAGACATATTGCTAGTTACCTTGTATAAGCTATCATAGTAAATCTCTTTACTCTGTGTAACAGTACCATTAACTGCAAAAGCAAAAAACACAAGACAAGCTATCAAAATAATTAATGATGGAAACGTTGCTAATGCAAGTTTTAATTTGATTGAAGCATTCTTCATTGTACGAACGTACCCCCTTTTATTAATATGTTAACATGAGACAAATGTGCGTCTAATTATTCTCACTGCATAATTTTACCATATTTTCTACTTTTTGTATATTACCATTTTCTCTTCCCAATATATATTACAATGTGGCTCGCACATTTTGGTTCGTGCTTCGCACGAAGGTGCTCGCCGTGCAGCACATCAGCAAAGCCGATATGCTGCATATATCGGAATGACAGGATTCGAACCTGCGGCCTCGTGGTCCCGAACCACGCGCGCTACCACCTGCGCTACATCCCGATATGTAGCATTCTCGCCTTGGCGAGAGTGCTACACGCTGAGGCCCTTTTCGCGAAGCGAAAACTACAATGGGCCGAAGCTCCTATTTATTCTCTCTCTTAGCCCTTTCATCCCTCTGATACTTGTCTAATACATCATAGATAGCAAGATTAGGATCTTCCACCATCTGAATATTATTATCAAGATTAATCAGCTTAGTCTGGTCAGCAGTTTTCATTTCCCATCTAGGAAGGCCTTCGCCGTTAGGGTCACCTGTCTTAACGAAGTTAACCCAATACTGCTGCATAATATCTGATAGCTTATTGTCGCTTTCATCATACAATCCAGGATGACGCCACAAGTTACCATAAGCATACGGCAACTCACCTGCGTGATAATCAGAGATTATATTATTCTTCTTAGTGAAGTAGTATTCATAGCATGGCTTACCTTGATTCACCATATAATTGCTCCATAAATAATGCGAATATGAGAACCATGCTGCAGAAAATACTGTATCAAGGGCTCCCTTGGCATCTCCACCCTGATCAATTATGAAATACTTATCTCTTTGCGGATATGTCGGCGGAATAACCTGAGCCATTTCCTGAGCATAATCTCCCGCCACCTTACTTAATAGCTCAACATAATTGTCCTTAGTAGCTTCATATCCCATCAGGAATACGTCTGCTTCCTTACCATTGAATCCGTTAAGAAGTGCCTTCTCGTGATTAGCTCCTCTCTCATAAGTTACATAAGGCATCTCTGTTAATGCATATCCATCTATTGTCATAGCATTCTGCTCTGACTGAGTAGTTACAAGCTTCTTAGCATCAACTTTTCTTAGGTCTGCAGATGAAGTTGCATTGAATTCATTTCTAACTATATCACCCTGAGCCTTGGCATAGTCATAATCACGATATGTATGATATGGCTCGTATGGCAATATACTACTTGACTCTCCAATGGCATATTGGAACATACCCTCAGTAAGTGGCGATGCACATAAAGCATTTACAGAAGAAGAACCAGCAGACTCACCTGCAATTGTAATTCTGTCAGGGTCACCGCCGAAGCTTCCAATATTATCTCTTACCCATTGTAGAGCAGCAATCTGGTCAAGCAAACCATAGTCACCTGTTGTTCCATTAGGTGACTCTGCCTTAAGGTCATCTGCTGCATAATATCCAAATACGCCTACACGATATGCGCAGTTAACATAGATAACGCCTCTCTTGGCAAGGTCCTCTCCTCTATACTCTGTATAAGATGGATGACCAGAATTAAGGGAACCACCATGAATATACATAATAACAGGCAGCTTCTCCCCCTTATATCCCTCTGGGACAAATACGTTAAGATACAGGCAATCCTCGCTCATAGCCTCAACGAATTCGTCACCAATCTGCATTTTGTAGTCATTCCATCCTAGTATATGTGTCAGACTATCATAGAATGGATTCGATCTAGACTGCATAGCCATTGGTGCGAATTTATCACATGCCCTGACTCCCTGCCATGCCTCAGGCTTCTGTGGCTCCTTGAATCTAAGGTCTCCCACAGGAGGCTTCGCAAATGGAATTCCTGCATATACTGCTACAGACTTATCCGCATTATATACTCCCGTAAGGTCACCCTCATTAACATGAACAACACTTGTAACCTCAGGATTCTCATTAGCAACTGCACTAACCTGCTTTTCTGGCGGACCAGTAATAACAAGATTAAGTCCAAATAGAACTAAGAAGCCAACCCAGCATAGTGCCATGATTCCCTTCTTGTTCTTCTCCTTCTTCTTAAGATAGAATCTAAGTGCAATAAAAGCTGCTGCAATTAGGATTCCAATAACCCATCCGATTATCATATTCTTAGATAATTCTAAGACAACCAGATATAGTAACGTAAGTATTACTACAACAATTGTAAATGCCATTTACCTTCCCCCTTCTTTGTGTCTCATCAATCTAGTTATTGAATATATTACCCCGAAGACTCATCTGTTGAATCGCCCTTGTCATAATAATATTTTCAATGAGAATTTTACCATAATAGAATTACATTGACAATTAAATATGCCTACAAAAAAGTTCAGTACGCTCATAAGAAAATCGCTAAACTGAACTTATTATGTAGGCATTGACTTGAGCTTGTAAATCTAGTTATCTTTCAGGAATTCTATCGCCTTATCTACATAGCGAAGATAGGCAACGAGTATTACGAATTCGAAAATTCCAGCCGCTACTGAGGCTATAAGTATTATAGTTTCTGAGAAGAATGCAGCAACATTTATCACAACACTAACACCAATGATTACATACACTAATATCATCATTCTTCTAGATGCATCTATAAGCTTATCTCCACCAAGATTTCTTGCCAGCCTTCTACACACAACAATTACACATATCATCTGAATCAACTCAATTACATCCTCTGCAAATTCAAGCCATTCCGTAGCCACTGTAGCTTCCTGGTCTAAGAATGCTACACGAATTGCAATCTGTCCCACTATCATTGCAACCGACAGAAATAATGGTAGCCTGAATAGCTTAGCATCCTTACTGGCTTTATTAAGACCTACTATGTTAAGTATATCACCACCCACAACAAGTATGTCGCCTATCAGCAGAATAACCACTATAAGTATGAGAACCGCTTTACTAACAGAATGAACAAAATTGTTCATATCAACTATGTTAGATGCCACATAGAATATGTTGGCAATAAGCGTTCCTATAATGATAAGTATTTCAGCAATATGAAGTTTCTTAATTCCACTTGCGGCGTTAGGATATGTCATTTATTTACCTCCTCTATTACACATTTTCCATAATCCGATAATTAATCCTTATCAAGGACCTTCTTATATATCATCATCATTCCGTCCATCATTGAGACCTTCTTAGACAGCTTCTCGTTATTCATCATAGCTGATACGAGATACATTCCAAGAACTCTGGCCTTATGCTTTTGCGGAAAGTCATAGAAGCCATTCTCCTTGTAGAATCTGTGATCCTCCTTCATAAGCCCCTGCATCTGATATATAAGATCTCTGAATATCTTAAGGCCGCCCACACCATAGAAATTCTTAGGCGGATTGTAATTCTTTCTCATGGCATAGTAAATGCTCTTAACCAGCCTGTCTATTCCTTCATCAGGGTTAGTCTCGTTAGTTGCCAAACCTGCAAGGAAATTGCCGCCCACCTGAGCCCTTGCTTCGATTATGGTTAGAAGGTTCCTCTCAACTGTCAGATTACCATCCACCATATAACCAACCGGCTTACCCATAGTCACTGTTCTGTGGCCGTTGCAGAATTGTCTGTCGTCGAATAATTTGAAGCGATATCCCATAGAGTGATCCTTTATGGAAAATGCGAATACAACAGCGTCTGCATCATTAATATTGCTTCTTAGGAAATCATCGAAGCCATCCTTATATATACACTTGCCGTCTGTCGCGCAGTTAAAGCAGCCTAAGCAGCCCCCTATAAATGGGAACTCTCTTATGTTAATTACATTTACTTCTCCAGGATATCTGTTGACAAACCTCTTAATCATAGTGTCCAAATTATGGTACACCTTATTATCTGTATCAATATCAGTCACAAGAGCAATCTTCTTATTAGTCTTAGTAGAAGAATTCTTAGGAAGTGATGCAGCGCATGGCTTTATGTCCATAGGTGGCACCATAAAAGCATTTTCTGCAAAACCATTCTTAACATTCCACAATACATAGTTGAAGAAATCTAGTGCTTCCTTCCTGCCCTTCTTACTTAACAAGTCCTCCATGTCAGCAGACAGCCCCTTAATATAATTCATCTTAAGGTCAGCGCAGTTCTCCTCAATGAAGCGGTGTGCAGTTATGTCGTAGAAATGCTTAGAGGTTGTGATTTGTGTTGCACATTTTCCGGATAAATCCACCCCATCTTCCTTAGTAAGCTCGATGAAACGATGTAGCTGTGACGGCACAATAAATGTATATACGGGATAGCAGAACACAATAAGCTCTGACCACTCAAGGTCAGCCTTGGACTCGCTAAAGTCCTTCTCAATACTTCTAATCCTGCTTCCCACATTAATTGTCTTGTATAGATGCTCAGGGAATTTGCGCTTAAGATACTCCACATGTTGGTATGTTATGCTGTTCTCACCCTTTGGCGAACCATTCAAAATAAGAATATTCATAATTAGCCTCCTCAATACTAAATTATGATATGTCCGAATGATTAGTAAATAATTTCATATTATATTATCTTCGAGTAGTTTTTTTAGACATATTTATAGACTCATTTAGTATAACATATATTACATAAGTAAGTAATATTCTATTCAATGGATTAACGGAGGTCTCTTCTAAGATGAATAACAAATGGATTCGAGCTGCAATTCCAGCACTACTCATTCACTGCTCTATAGGTACTGTGTATTGTTGGAGTACTTTCAAGGAGTCAATTGCGCAGCAGATTGGCATGTCCACATTTTCGGTGGGATGGGCATTCTCACTTGCAATATTCTTCTTAGGAATGTCGGCGGCTTTCGCTGGTCATCTAGTAGAAATTGATATTCATAAATCATCATTAGTATCATGCATCTGCTTCACAGTAGGAATGTTGGGAACTGGTCTTACAATTAAGTATTGTACCGGAGTTCTGGCCCTGGTGTTAATCTACTTATTCTACGGAGTAATAATGGGAATCGGACTTGGAATCGGTTATCTGACACCTGTTAAGACGCTTATGCTGTGGTTTAAGAATAACAAAGGTCTTGCCACAGGAATCTCCATTATGGGATTCGGTCTTGCTAAAGCAATCGCAACTCCTGTTATGGAGCTTCTTCAGACAACATATAATATAGAGACAATGTTCATCGTGTTGGGCTTCGTGTATTTTGTCATGATGTTCGTTGGACATTTGTTATTAAAAAAGCCGGAGGGCTGGGTGGAATCAAAGGAAGATTCAAGCTCATTCAAGCCTATTACAATGTTCAAGAACAAGACATTCGTGGGCATCTGGCTTATGTTCTATCTAAATATACATTGTGGTTTAATGCTTATTACGTATGAGAAGCAATTCTTAAATAACAAATTCGCAGGAATGGAAATTCTAATGCTATTAATTAGCGTTGTACCATCTGTAACTGCACTGTGTAATGCACTTGGTAGAATTGGATATTCCACATTATCAGACAGGCTTAAGGACAGAACAACAATCTATCAGATTATCTTCATCTCCTGTGCTGTAATATGTGGTCTTGCAGTTCCATTTGACTACGGTGCAGTGATTATTATAATGCTTATGGTTGTTAACTTGGGATATGGTGGTGGATTCTCTACCCTGCCAGCGCTATTAGATTCTAAGTTCGGAATGAACAACATTAGTAAGATTCATGGTCTTGCCTTGTCAGCCTGGGCTATTGCTGGACTGACTGGAAACAACTTGTCAGAGATAATTCTTAAGAATAGCGACAATAATTACAACTATATTGTATTTACTGCATTTATCTTGTATATTGTGGCGCTTGTTATATGCTTGACATTAGTTAAGAGTAGGAAGAAGGCTGCTTAGGTGTCTTATTTTCAAACCCTTTATCCACGCACATAGTTAGTGGCGTGGATTGAAGCTTCAGTTAACGCCTCAACATAGCTTCTCTTCTCATGATAATAGAAATAGCAAAACGCTCCATGGAACACATCTCCTGCCCCAGAGCTGTTACAATTATCTATCTTTTCTACTGGAATTTCACCTTCATCATCTACTGTCTTATATAGTATGGAATCGCCATCCCTTGTCACTGCAACATTTTCAATATTGTAGGACTGACCTAGTGCAAATATGTCATCTTCGGCAGGCGACTTAAAGCAGGCTGAAGATATTGCAGTATCTGCATACTTAAGCGCCGGCTCAATGTTCTTCTTCCAGTTGCCACAGTCTAGAACAAGGGGGATATTCTCGCCGCTGAGGGCATCCACAATCTCAGGTGTAAGATTGATGAGATTACAATCGTAGAGGCAATAATCATAATCGTCAGTAATAACCTGTGGGTCAAACGCTCCTGCCTCCAAATGATTGATACCACTTATAATGGTGCGGCTCGCCTCATCCTCCCTAATATACACACAGGAAATGTTAGGATTATCCACCTTACCAATTCCCAAATCATAGACCTTCACATTTGCCGCCTCTATCTGAGCCCTGATAGACTGTGCGAAGGGCGAATCACCAATGCATGTAATTAGAGTGGCATCTCCACCAAGCTCAGCGCAGGACATGGCTGCCTTTGCCGCTGGACCACCTATTTTCATTTCAAAATCATTGATGATTACCTTCTCATTATCATTTGGTAAAGGCTTATTAGAATTATATACAATATCTACACTTGTTATGCCTATGAATAGGCCCCTAATATTACTCATCGATTCTTATATACCGCCTATAACTCACTTGCACTTCTAACTAGCTTTGCATCTACAGATGCAGCACCACTAACGTATTTCTGGAGTTTGTCTGCTGTCTTACCAATGCCGCTTCCACCTGAAGTTGCAAATGCATGAATTGTAATTCCGCTCCAGTCATAATCCTTGCAGAATGTATACACAACTCTAGGCGCCTGACCATACCATATAGGGAATCCAATATACACCGTATCGTACTGCGTTAGGTCATCAATCTTATCTGCAACAGGCACATCCTTGCCGCCCATCTGCTCCCTATTACATCTTGATACCGGATTCTTCCAATTAATATCAGACTTTGTGTAAGGTTCTACTGGAGCAATCTCGAAAATGTCTGCTCCAATCCTTTCTGCGAATTCCTTTGCAACCTTCGCTGTTGTGCCTTCTGCACTAAAAAATGTTACTAATGTACTCATAGTTCTTTCCTTTCTTCTAAAGCATTGTCAATCAGAATATTTTTCTGTTTGAGTACTTTTGTTTATCTCATCAAAAAACGATTTATATCTATATGCTGTGCGTCTGCTAATTGTACCTTCATCTACTATTTCGCTAATAGTCATTCCCTTTTCATATTTTATTGCAAAATCATTGTATGAATTCATCCACTTTTCATTATGCTTTTTTCTGCCAGCATTTTTCTTTTTTTTGTAATACTCTAATTCTGTTCGTAATCTTTTATTCTCAGTCTCTAATTCCTTTATCCTATCTAATGCTGTCTCTAGATTCATTTTTGTTCCCCAATCACAATATAAGAGCAAATATTTATTGACTTAATTAGTAACACCATCTATAATCAATTATAAGAAATGGGTTTTTTGTCTGGTAGGCTTTTAGCTGAAAGAGGTGCTCGTTTCTTTTTTTATATCAATTATATCATACAAATACATTTTCTTATTATATGCACACCTTATTAACATTGAAGCATGATAAATATTATACCTTTTCACTTCATCCTCAACCCCATAAACTGGAATAGCAAATCTTGAATCAAACCTATACCATCCATATTTTGCATTTCTTTTATGCTTATCAGTTTTATTTTCTCTAAAATGTTTCCCATGAGCAATTTCTAGCAACTCTGGTAATCCTTGTGATGCATTTGCCTTTGCTTTAGCATTAGCACCTCTTAAACTCGCTGTATAATTTGAGCCTGTGTATTCATTAGGCAAATCTGAACCAATATAAACAATATCACTTGTTTCATCTATAATATAGCTACTTCCAACAAATTCCTTGATATATTCCTTCACTTCATTCCATTTTATTCTTCTCTTTCCTTTAAATCGAATATCATCTATTATAACAATACGCTTTCCATCAGAACACTTTTTTACGGACACATTTCTTGAACTATTGTTTATTGCCATAAAGTTCTTTCCTTTTTCTCGAATTTATATAATGCCAATTTATTTATGACACAATTTTACTATTCCATAAAGTTAATGTCAATATATTTGTGACAAAAAAATAGTGGGCGATGCTCGCCCACCTCTAATTAAAATGTGTAATTCTATGTTAACCTTGACAAAACTGTCAACTTATACTCCGTACCAGCCGATGCCTTCATCATTCCAGCCGCTTGAAATAAGAACATTTCTCTCATTCTCATCTGTGGTGTAATGATGTGCTGCAGGTCCTGGGTTATTAGGATTGAATAGTCTGTATACTGGTATTCCGCTGTTAGATGTCTTCCAGCCAACACCTTCGTAGTTCCAACCAATTCCAGCAAGGTAATCCTTCTCACCAACATCCTTAGTATAATGATGCTCTGTAGAATATGGATTATATAATCTATATACTTCATCTCCATTTGCTGGTGCGAACCATGCGGCTCCTTCATATGACCATCCTATTCCTGTAAGGTAAGTAGCTTCCGAATAGTTAGAAGTATAGAAATGCTCACCGCTAAAACCATTGTATAATCTATACATTGTATTGCTTCCATCTATTGTATAGATAGGCAACATTCTCTCATAATTATAGTCGTCTAATACAAGACCGAATAGAACATTCTTGTTCTGGCCATTGATGTGATATACGCCGTTGCCCTTGTACTGTGATTTTGTTATCTTTTGATTGTGGATTGGGATTTCGACATACTTTGGATCTACACCTCCATAACCAAAATTAACATCTCTAACAAGCTTTATTTCTATTGAATCTATTACATCCACACCCAGATTCGACAAATAATCATTATTAATCCATACGCCACCACGTCTTGCATTCTGCGCCGGAATGTCCCAAGTTATTTTAGCCTCGACATATTGGCTACTATCACCAGACATACCATATTTAGGTTTAAAACTTCCATTTATTGTCATTTCCGATAGCATAACATTATGTTCATCATTCATATTTGTATTTTCCAGATATAGTCCAAACATTAGATTACCTTTTTCATTAGTACTAAATCCATTAGTATATACATTTACCCCATTGGAACTATACAACAGTTCATCATACCCCGGATATGACGCCTCAACCTCCTCAGCCGGCACAATACTAATCACAAGTGACAATAGCATTACAAGTGCAGCCGACATAGCAATAACACTTTTCTTTACTCTTTTCATTACATTTCCTCCTCGCTTTTCTTAATTATTAATATACTCATTTCGTATATTGCTCGCACTATATCATACTATATCACACTTTATCCTACTTTACAATATTACAAAGCACTTACTGATAGAATCTATGTATACGAGTAACATATAAAAAGGAGAATCTGCGATGAAACCACTCAAAGAAAAAGTTAGCATAACACTAGATTCAGATATTGTTGATAAGATAAAAATTCTTGCTGATGACGACGACCGTTCCTTCAGCCAATATATTAATATGGTGCTTAAGAAGTATCTTAAGGAGAATGGCATGCTAACCAATCCTAAAGAATAAAAAATAGTGGGCGATTGCTCGCCCACATCTAATCAAAATGTTTTCTTCTCAATCAACCTTGACAAAACAAGGTTGTCAACATTATTGGCAGAATGCACTTGCTACAGCATTTTCTTCTATTAATCCGAAGTTATGATATGTAAGAAGATTGTTCATGTTAAACTGTACATTTCCTTCGCCACGAAGCGGCTCTTTTGTATCTGCATAAAGAGCGGTGCCATACGCTTTTTGAGCCACAAAGAAAGCATCGCTTCTCGACTTGCCTTCGTTTAGCGCCTTAAGATATGCGTAATAGAAATAATAGAAATTACTCTTGGTCATATCTTCAAGTGACACATAATTACGTACGCCATTATTTGATATTATGGTTGTTGCTGAAAATACTCCTACACATTTACCATTTAATGCAGTTGTTGTAAGATTATCTTCCATTCTATAACCATTATTACAGGTCCATGTGTCTAAATAATATGGATTAGTATTAAGTACATTATTAATTGTATCAGTGTTTAAAAATGATTCTCTCTGTTCTACATCATCAATAAAGAATGCATTATCGATATTTTTAGGTTGTCCATGAGAATTAATAATATATTCGCATGAATCTTTTTTATTTTCTTTACCTATTTCTTCTTTTGTAAATCCACCAATAACATCCGTCTCTACAGGATAATCTCCCTTAAGGTTTCCATAAAGCCTATAAGTTGTATCTAGTATGCCAAATTCATTATGTGCTCTATTTAAGAACATTCCCATATCATCCTGGTGAAATGAGCTAGCAAAGATAGGATTAGAGAAATTAACAATGTCCTGCCTTATTAGATTAGTATCTACTGCAAACTTATCATATTTATCAAGGAAGCTTTTGAATTCTCCTCTATTAAGTGTAAGTCTTGCAACAGGCCATTTTGGTGTTAATCTGATTGTTTTCTCATTAGTTAAATGATCATATACACTATACCCATCTGCAATATCTGATGCGGCATTGTTAAAGTTTCCGTAGAATAGGTCGGTTTGGTATTCTCCGCCTTCATCAATTTGTCCGTTATACATTAAAACCTTATAATTTATGTTAAATGTAGGGACTATAGTGCTTGTTCCAAAGATTTGAACACCAGCTGTGTTTCCGCCTCTCTTCTTAGCATCAGCCTTTATAGCAGCATATAAATTTTTCGCATCCGACGCTCTTGCAGCATCTACAAGTAATACCCTTTTGTCAGTGATATTTGCAAGGTATTCTTTTATAGCCGAAACATCATCACTAGTCATCTTGCTTGTGTTGATTATAGCGTACAAGTATTCTTTGCTTGCGTTTTGAGCATCTAATAGTTTGTTAGCGTCTTTTGTTCTGCCAACTTTTTTTAGAACTGTCGCTATAAAGTTTACAGGATTAACAATTTTCTTTCCTTCGCTGTCTACATATGCAGTATCAACAATTAATTTTCTAAGGTCGTCTTTAGTAAGCGATGGGTCTATAGCTATTGCATCTGCGTAAAGTCCAAATACATAAGGCATTGTCCAGCTAAGTCCGCCATTACCCCAGTAAATATAATTTGCTCCGGGTACTGATGTTACTGCAGTTGTTCGTCCTGATGAAGGAACGAATACAAGCTCGGGATTTGAACCACCCTCATACCAATTAGCTTTTGAAATATTATTATAATTATTTTTATCTGAATTAGGAATAAACGTTAATGGAGCATAATCTCCACAAAACCATACCATTACTCCAGAATCTTCGCATTTCTTTACAGCTTCTCTAAATGCATCAGCATTTTTTTCGCTTTCATCTATATTATCTGAAAATGCTACCATTTTAATCTTTTTATCATCAGGGAGAGATTTATTTTGCTCTATGATTTGATATAAACATTCTGCATGTGTTGTTTGGTCAAGCTTCCATGCTGAATGTGCATAGAAATAAACCTCTGCGTCTGGAGCTGTACCAATGTCTTTTCCTTGAAGAAGTGATAATACTGCAGGACCATGCATAGAATTATCATTATCTGAATTGTTAATATAATGTAGCTTACCATTATCATATTGTTCATGATTAAGTATCGGTTGGTCAATATATGCAATTACTGCACCTTCACCTGTATACCCTTGTTGCTTTAGAATATTTACACCAAGCCCTGGATCTTTACCCCATTCAATTAAACTATTAATATCATATCCTTTTGGTGCATATGAATCCTTGGCAAATGTTGTATTATCACCAACTGTAAGAGAGTATGCCAATCCTAGATTATCAGAAATATCACCTGGTATCAGTGCGTCTATCCAGTATTCACCAAAAGGCTCTACACCATTTTGACCTTTTATATCTGCCAGCTTCTTAGAAGCATTAAGTTCTGTTATAGGAATATTCTCAGATGTTGTAAAACTATCTGGAACAACTATATCTGGCTCTTCTGGAAGTACTGGTTCATCTGGATATACAGGTCCTTCTTTGCTTCCATACCATGCAATACCTTCATCATTCCACCCAGAAGTGATAAGATAGGTATGCTCACCCATATTTGTTGTATAATTATGTGCACCTACACCTGTACTATATGGATTAAATTCTCTATAAACTGGAACGTCTCTTGTATCACTAGAATACCAGCCGATTCCCTCATCGTTCCATCCAGAAGTGATAAGCCAATTTCTTTCACCTACATCAATAGTATAATGATGTTCACTACTATACTGATTATACAGACGATATACAGGTGTGTTGCTCTTTAAAGGTGAAATCCATGCTTCTCCCTCATATTGCCAGCCCCAGCCGACAAGAAGATCTTTCTCAGATTCATCACCTGTATAGAGATGTTCACCAGTATTCGGATTAAATAGTCTTAGCATTGTCTGTGTATTGTTTTCAGCAGCAATAACATTAAATGTGCCGAATACATTTCCAAAACAGCTAATTGTTAAAATTGCAACTAAAATCCATGCTATGTGTTTTGTTTTGTTTCTAAACATTTTTCAAACTCCTTTTTCCTACTCGTTTTTTTCCAAAGTTCTTTGGATTTTACCGAAAATGTTGACAAAACAAGTTTGTCAACCCTGTGTTGACAAAAGGTACGTCCCCCTGTCAATCCCAAGGGTTCTTAAAATCAGGAAGCTCTAATCGACTTACTTCCTGCAATTCGAATCTAATATTGTTCTCTTCTAATTCCTTTAAGAAGGCCTTTACATAGATATCACTTGAAAATGTCTGGATAAAATCAAGCATAAATCTGCCGTCAATTGCAGCTAGCTCAACGCCGAAACCATTTGGCGGAGGGCTAGTCAATGTTCTGAAATCACGAATGTATCTTTCAGCTCCGTTAAAATCAGCCTTGCCAACATAGCTTACCATAACAGTCACAGTCTTATTTATAACATCTCCTGACATTTTGGCTATTTCTATTCTCTCCTGAGCGGTCTTTTTAGAAAGAATCATATTATTTAGGTCTCTTTGAAATTCAACGCCCTTCAGGACCTCTCTATCTTCTGTCTGCTTATTTAACAATTCACGGTAAATGCCAACCTGCTCATCGATAGGTAATGAGCGCATGTCATCATTATATTCTAAGCAAGCCCCTCCAACTAAGCTATGACGAGCCATAGGCACCTTAAGGGCATTTCTCATATTAACGCAAACCATTGTGCGAATTACATTATCTGCGTCAGGATACATTCTCGAAATTGCACGTGATAACAAAAGGGCTGTCATGGTGGATGGACTACCACCATTTCCCTTAACAAAATCCATATATTCCGACTCGTCAATTACAATGCTATAAACTGTATTCTGATTGTCATTTTCAAGACCTGCCATAGTAACCAAGTTCAATGCATCAGATTGTTGCATACTATCAGGCCTTGGCAAAGCTGTTCTATTGGCTATAGGCTCTTTCCACTCCTCTTGCCGAATTATGTCCTCCTCTAGGCGTATGCTGTCTGTGTTTAGAGCCGCATCATACTTCTTGGTACAATAGTAATATAGCAGGGTTTTAATAACTTCATAGGCGCATGTTCCATCTGTCATGCCATGAAACACATCAAGAGCGAGCCAGTCGTCCTCGTAGACAAAGGCTATCACATGATAATTAGCCTCAGGTGAATTAAGGTCCACACCACGAAGGGAATTAGTTATTACAACTGGTCTGTCATTATCAATGAAAATGTACTGACCATCCTTCTTAGTTAATTCAACACACAAGTACGAATATCTCTTCATTGTAATATCAACGGCGTGACGCAGCACATCCGAATCAATCGCATCCTTCATTCGTATCTTCAACCTAATCACATGTGGATTTTCTTTAGTTGTCTCATATAACGGACGAAGCTCCGTAAATAGCTTTGTTTCCATTGAACTTTATCTCCTTACACAAGCTACTTTCGGAAGCTGACAGCATGACCGCCACCTGTCAATCTTCTCTCAAATTATAGCACAAACCTCTTTAAACACCTAGAAATATGGACTGTTATCTTATTGCAGCAATGATTTAGAAGCTTTTGTCTGCTTTTCATTGCTTTTCGGCAGGGATTTTAGGATCGAGCCCTGATAAAAGCAATGATTTAGAAGCTTTTGCCGGCTTTTCATTGCTTTTTGGCCGAGATTTTGGGGTTGCGCTTTGAATGCGGCAATGATTTCGAAGCTTTTAAGGGCTTTTCATTGCTTTTCGGCCGAGATTTTGGGGTTGCTCCCTGATAAAAGCAATGATTTAGAAGCTTTTGGCGGCTTTTCACTGCTTTTCCCTCTTTAAACTGCGGATGATGGGGTGAGGCGGACACAGAGTAAGGTCCAGTGGACCTTACCCCCGCCGAACTGACTGACGAGGCGCCCCTGCGCCGAGGAGAGTGAACCCACATGGGTTCAGTCTCCTTCGGCGCCTAAACCATAAAGTAGGAGCACTCATCTTTTTAGAAACATTTTGGACCAAAGCAATATAATATAAACAAACAAAAAAGCAGGAGCCTTACAGCTCCTACTTTATGGTTTAGACTGCGGAAGATGGGACTTGAACCCACACGAGCTAAACGCTCACAAGATCCTTAGTCTTGCTCGTCTGCCAGTTCCGACACTTCCGCATATAGTATTTTGAGTGGCAGCCGCAGACCTAACGGTCTCTTCGTCTGCCTGTTACCGGCTGCGCCGGTAACCTTGAGTTCCGACACTTCCGCGCACCGTTATATAATATCAAAGTAGCCCCATAAAGTCAAATCTTTTTTTCTTTAGGGGCTACTAGGATAATCTAATTACTTTGTGTAGAAAGCACATGAGCACTTTCCATTTTCCTTGATATAATACAGAGCCTTATCAGCGCATGAGAACATGTCATCATATTCCATCCACTCGTCTTCCTTCAGGGCACACACACCTATTGAACAAGATATATGTACTCTGTCATCAGGCATCTCTATCTTCTGTGCATTCCTTAGAATCTGACCAGCAATCTCCTTGATATCATCTAACTCATTCCATGACTTAACGAATACCATGAACTCATCGCCGCCCATACGACCTGCGATATTGTCTTCGCCAGCAGCATCTTCAATAATCTTGGCAACGCTTTGAATTACCATATCACCTGTCTGGTGACCGTATGTATCATTAACTGACTTGAACTCGTCAATATCAATAATCATAAGAGCATACTTCGTCTCGCTATTAGCATGCATATATTCCTGTGACATTGCTTCAGTAGCTCCACGATTGTATATGTTAGTAAGCTTATCAGTCTGACCCATCTTACGAAGCTTCTTCCTGTGCTTACTCTCACGGGCTCTGTTGGTATACAGAACATACATAATGTATACGCCAATTACGAACGACAACACAGTAGAGAACATATTAACATTGAATACTTCTGATGACTTAAATGCAAATGAAGTAAGTATCATCGCCAAGGCTTCAATGCAATACAATATAATAGCCACGTTAAAGCTATATATGAACACCACCGCGAATCCCATTGCTATTGGAGTAAAATATACAGCAGGCTGTTCAAACTCAAACGGAAGCAAACTAACAATAACTACGAAGGCCATTATATATAATTGAAATATAGCGCTAACAACCTGAACTTCCTTCGCCGAACGAGGCGTCTTCCTGTACCTAAGCAAAATAATAGGCAAAATAATGATGTGCACAATAAGTGCTATCTGATAGACATAGTTAACTCCCCATTCACTGAAGAAAACAGGCACAATAATATTGTAGCAGATAATAACTATAAGATAGATAACAGCAATTGTCTTCACCATTCGCTGGTTGTTAACTCTTACTTCTTCAGTATTATCTGCAATGTATTTCTTCGATAGCTTATTTATGTCGAAGAATTTAATTTTCTCAGTTCTTTCCAGTTTTTTCTCCATAACCCCTCCGGCATAACACTGTAAAAAAACTCTCCTTTTTAGATTATAACAGAAATAGCATTAGAAATACACTTAAATTCAACAGTTTTTGGTTCACCACAATATTCGCCGTCCGCATGAACTGTCATACCCTCTTCTAACTCAATCTTAACGCTCTCGCTATCGTATATATCGAAGCCAACAATTCTGTCATGCTTTGATGCAAGAAGAAGAGGTAATTTCATAAAGCAATTAGCCCTCTTGATATCACTTACGCAGCATATTGAAAGCTTACCATCTGTAGGATTGGCATTAGGTGCCATTGGCACTCCGCCACCCTCCCAAGGATGATTCATTGCTGCACAGAATATAATATTCTTCGGATGCTTAACTGTACCATCTGCAAGTTCAACCCTGCCATTATAAAGAGGCATAGTGAACATCGACTTAATAGTAAGGATTACATAAGTAGCTGAGCCTGCGCCAAACTTATTAAGAAATGTCTTAAGCTTAGAAGTCAGGGCCTGCTTACATACGCTTGCATCCACACCAATTCCTGCACTAATGGCGAATAGTCTCTTGACTCCGTCACCTGTCGTCAGCTCACCTAAGTCCATTTTCATTGTCTTATCACTACGTAAAATGTTATTTAGCTGGTCCACTGGCTTAATCTTATTAATTCCAAGTCCACGACCTAAGTCATTACCAGAGCCTGTAGGAACATATCCGAATTTCACCCTGTCGAAATCATGCATTCCATTAATAACCTCATTGGCAGTTCCATCACCACCAACAACGATTAGCTTCACATCACCTTCGTTATCACATATCTTAGATGCCAGCTTCTTAGCATGACCTCTAGCACTTGTCATGTAATACTTATACTCAACACCCTGTCTGTCAAGCTCTGCCTTAACATCCTGCCATATTTTTCCTGCTTTACCTGTTCTTGAAAGCGCATTTACCACAAAATAATACATAGTCTAGTCCTCTTTCCAATTAGCTCTACCAAATCTGTAATTCATCTCTTTGATTCTGTCATTAAGCCCATCTGAGAGCATGTCCTTCGTCATTCTCCACTCCCAGTTGCCACCAATAGTTGAAGGTGTATTCATTCTGCAGTCATTACCAAGACTTAGAAAATCCTGCATCTGAATCACGCTAAGGTCTGCCACCGAGCTGTATGCTGCCCTAATCAGACCCCATACCCAACCTTCACTATCTGTTACATTATTATACGCAAATGTGTTAGTTCTAACCCAGTCTGATGTGTTCTGAAGCCAGCCTAATGTTGTTTCGTTATCATGTGTTCCTGTATATACAACGCAATTTCTATCGTAGTTATGTGGCATATAGATATTCTTGCCGTCGCCTTCGCCGAAGCCGAACTGCAATACCTTCATTCCAGGATATCCTGTGTCCTTAAGAAGTTTGAATACATCCTCTGTTAAGAAGCCTAGGTCCTCAGCGATGATATTAACATCACCAAGCTCCTTCTTAATCTGGTCGAATAGCTTCATGCCAGGTCCATCAACCCATTTACCATTTCTCGCATTCTCAGCCTTGCCATCAATTGAATAGTAAGAAGAGAATCCTCTAAAATGGTCAATTCTAACCACATCATGCATAGCAAATACTCTCTTAAGTCGCTTCATCCACCATGCGAAATTGTCCTTCTCCATCTTCTTCCAGTTGTAGATTGGATTGCCCCAGAGCTGACCGTCTTCGTTAAAATAATCAGGTGGGCAGCCAGCTACCTTGTCCTGCTCTAGCTTCCTATCAAGAGCAAATAGTTCCGGCTCCTTCCATACCTCTACACTATCGTAAGCAACATAGATTGGAATATCACCGATTAGCTTAATCTCTTTCTCAACGAGATATTCTCTGAACTGTTTCCATTGCTTATCGAAGAAGAACTGCACTATGCAGTAGTTTTCTATCTCTTTTGAATACTTAGTCTTAGCCTCATTAATAGCATCAGGCTTTCTACGCTTAATATCTTCTTCCCATTCGAACCATGCCTTGCCTTCATGGGCATCCTTCAGTGCCATAAATATTGCATAGTCTTCTACCCAATCGCTATTATCTGTAAGGAACTTTCTATATTCTTTGTCAGTCTCTTCCTTGTACTGCTCACTGTCCTTATTTTTTACATTTCTGAAATTATCGCATGCCTTCCATAGAAGTGGGAATCTCTTCTCATACATATTAGCATAATTAACTCTGTCGGCTCGATCGCCCCAGAATGTGTTCTTACACTCGTCGTATGTAAGATATCCTTCCTCACACAACAAATTGAGATCTACAAAATACGGATTGCCTGCATAAGAAGAAAAGGATTGATATGGAGAGTCACCATAGCTTGTAGGGCCAACTGGAAGAATCTGCCAATACTGAATCCTTGCCCTGTTAAGATAGTCAGCGAACTCCTTGGCTGCGTGACCTAATGTTCCTATTCCATAATCTGATGGTAATGACGAAATGTGCATTAGCACTCCATTACTTCTCATACTATAATTCCTCCTTTATCACATAAAGTGTCTAATTAATACTTTAATGCCCCAACCAATGAGGACTGCTAAGATGACGCAGACTAGCATGATGGCGTACTGCGCCTTGCTATGAGCCTTGCCCCACTTAGTATTTGCAATAATTATATAAATTCCTAATCCAACGAATATAGCTATAACGTTGCCTACTAATCCAATCCAGTCCATACTTACTCCTAGCTATATATAAATGAGAATAGTCCGAAGCTTGCAGCCATCATAATGACTCCTGCAAGAAGTACTCCAAGAATTACGGCAAGTACAGTTCTCTTGAATCCCATATCAAGAATTGATGCAGCAAGTGTTCCTGTCCATGCTCCAGTTCCAGGAATTGGAATACCAACGAAGAGAAGGAGTCCGATGAACAATCCTGCCTCGCCGTTCTTCATTAGCTTCTTACCGCCCTTCTCACCTTTTTCAAGGCAAAATGTGAAAAACTTGCCGATGCCCTTCTTGTCCTTACCCCAGATAAGAACCTTGCGGGCGAAGAAATATATAATAGGTACTGGTATCATATTACCAATCATACATACAATAAATGAAGGGACAACTGGAAGCATTAGTGCCTGCGATATTGGAATGGCACCACGAAGCTCTATAAGTGGAATCATCGAAACCAAAAAGCAAAATAAATACTTCACCACTTCATTCATCTCGGATATGCTACTAATAATTGAATCCATTATTTACCTCTTTTCATTCTACAATTCATACCCTATAACTTAACCATATTCCGCCCAAATATACAATAGAATTTTTATACAAAATTCAGTCCCTAACCGTCCTACTATTATACATCTTATGAGAGCACAAGTCATAAGACAAGTAGTCAATTAGTACAACGCAGCAATTGCTGAGATTATTCAACTATGTAATATATAGGTACGTGTGCTCTGAAGTATTCTTATACGTATTAATTCAAGCTTAGAATATGTTAATGATTGATTATGAAAAGAAAATTTCCAGCATGGATGCTGGAAATAAGCGACTGCCGCCTGGACGGCGGATCAGTCGCAGGTTTCTGTCATAATTATTATATATAACGTATATCAATCATTTACATATACTTAGCGAAGAATTACCTTAGTATAAGAATACTTTAGAGCACACGCACCTAGAATAATCTATACTAAATAATCTCAGCAATTACATCAATAAGCGCCTGCATCTCCGAGTCAGTTCCGATGGAAATTCTAAGGTAATTATCAATGCGCGGCTTATTAAAGTACCTTACATAGATGTTACGCTCCTTAAGCTTTTCGAATAGTGCCTTAGCGCTAATGCCAGATGGCTTAACGAATAGGAAGTTAGCGCTGCTGTCGAAGACCTGAAAGCCAAGCTCATTCAACCTATCACGTGTCCAATTTCTGGTACATATTACTTTGTCTAAGTTATCTCTAAAATACTTCTCGTCCTTAATTGCCTCAACTCCAAGCTTAATTGTAACAGAGTCCATGGTATAAGAATTATAGGAGTACTTAACATTGTGAAGTGCTGTTATAATCTCTTCACTTGCAAGGGCGTATCCTATACGGCTTCCCGCCATGGAACGAGACTTGGAAAATGTTCTTACAACAATAAGGTTGTCGTATTTTGACAACAGTTCTATGCAGGATGAAGCACCACCACCAGAGCCAGCACCTGAAGGATAGATAATCCTTGTGTGACAGATAATAAATTAGGGCTTAGACGACGGATGTCTAAGCCCTTTATT
>ONCT01000005.1 GCA_900316395.1 uncultured Lachnospiraceae bacterium
AATTCGATGTCCCTAAGAACTTTGTTCTTAATTACAAACGAATAGGTACACATCATGATTATGAATTCGTACCGTACCATCCCTTGTGGGTGAATACTCGCATCAGTTCTAAGAAACCTTGCTTTATGAATCCTATAATAACATATCTATCTGAATAGTCAACTATTACTAGTCTAGATTAGCCAAATACTCTTCCCTTCATTCTTCACACTCTGCTTATTATCATTTATTATCATCTACATCCTTTTTTGATAATCTTATTTTCTTATACGAATTAGATCAAGCATTACTTAAAGCAGGCAAAGAGCCAGCCGTACATACTAAAAACTATTGGAAGAAGGTGGGTAAAATCCCAAGACACGATGCTATGGTTGAGTCAATTTAAAATTTTTTAAGGCTTTTTCAGCTCCCAAAATGGAAACTCTAGCAAAAATATGATATAAAAATCACGCGGCAAAGCAACGTATTACTTCTATCATTATCTTATGTATAAAAAAGGAAGCGAATGACTTTATTATTAGTCCTTTGCTTCCTCAATTCTTTTCTTACAATACTCTTCCACAACACCTATTAATTCTTCTGCGGAAGCAATTTGCTTCTCAGCATCTTCTCTTGTTGCAATATAGAATTCATCGTAATCGCTTGCATGTCTAATCTCTTCTGCATCTGAGATTTTTCGTCCAAGAGACCTCTCAAAAACAGATGTTTTAACATATTGTTTATTAAAATTAGAAATAGCGTCCTTATGCCTTTTAAATGAACGACCATCAAGGGAATGCACAGCATTTATAGCATGAAATATAGCATAGTACGCTCTATTATTAGCCCCTCTATAATCGTCATTGTCAAACAACAACCTAGCTGATGCTAAGTCTTGTTTTGAAATATCGATTCTATATAAGCATAAATCGTAAATTGTCCCTTCTTCATTACGCTGCGTCATATATAGTGATTCCATCCTTTTCTATATTTTTAAAAAACGGATACGCATTTCGCCACTTGTTAAACACTTCCTCGCTGTGCGCTATAGGATTTATATCCATATCAAAATCGAAATTATAATTAAATGTAATCTCCGAAAGTGACTCTTGGTAACTCTTAGCTTCTATATCAGAAATATTTAATAAAATCATAATATCAATATCGGAATCATCTCTATAATCTCCTCTTGCGTAAGAACCATATAAAATTATTTTTTTCAAATGATTACCGTAAATTGCAACAAGCTCTTTAATGTATTCATCTATCAACTTCTTCTTAGCTTCATCCATAATCATCAACCCGATAACACTCTCTATTAATTTCTATTATTATAACATCTTTGTTTCAATAAACAATAAGTTTAAGACATAAAAGATTTCAATAATTTATCCACTAATATTATAACATCTATGAAAATGTGTTACAACGCAGATATAAAGACATTTTTCCAATAACATATATTTAAAGTTTTGACAGCGAAAATTTACAGTTGGATGCTATGGTTGAGTCAATTTAAAATTATTTAAGGCTTTTTTAGCTCACAAAATGGAAACTCTAGCAAAAATATGATATAAAAATCACGTGAAAAACCACATATTTTCAAGGCTTTGCGGAGACGACAACACAAACACTACCAATGAGGTGCGCTACCGACTGTGCCACGCCAGCAAATATTACTAAGGTAGTATAACAAAGATTAGGGTAGCTTTAATTATACCATTACTTTTACCAATTATTTCATAAAAGACTTTATAGGATTGTTTTCCTTTGCTAAATCCTTCAGCATCTCTAGATTTTGTTTCATATAATCTTCTAATGCATTTCTTTCTTCCTCAGAAAAACCTGTATTAGAATTGATAATACATTTAGGTATCTCACCCTCTGCTCGCCTTACACTATCAGAGAATGTTACGTATGCAAGTTTTTCTCCATTTTTATTACAAATAGGTGATACTTGCATTTGCAATTCATCGTTATTATTCATTTTTATATCCTCTTCAAACTTGAATTTACAAAGCTTTTCCACCAGATACTTTGATTACCTGTCCTGTAATCATTCTTGCCTGTTTACTTGCAAGGAATAAAACAGTTTCTGCAATATCTTCTGGTTGAATTAATTTTCCCATTGGAATTAAAGGAACAACTACTTTTTCAAATTCGTCATCAATCCAACCTGTTTGAGTTGGACCAGGTGAAACACAATTTACAGTTATTCCATACTGTGCCACCTCAAGAGCAATACTACGAGTAAGTGCTTCTAAAGTTGCTTTACTTGCTCCATAAGTGATTTGACCTGCAAAGATTTGTGATGCATCTGTTGAAATATTGATAATTCTTCCATTATCACCACGATGATTAATTAATTCTCTTGTCATTAAAATACTTCCACGAACATTAACTGCAAATGTATCATCTATCACCTTTTGAGTTATGGTTTCTATAGTATCGCAACCAGTTTCATCATCTGTCGCAGCATTGTTAAATAAAATATCAATTCGTCCGTATTTATCAAGAACTATAGAATAAATATTTTTCACATCGTCCTCGTTCGAAATATCACTTTCTAAAACAATATAATCGGCACCCATTTCTTTGAGTTTAGATTCTACAGCATCTGCATTTCCTGCATTTGCTCCATAATATCTATCTACGCCATTTCTATCCATTTTCGTTGCATCAAATGGTCTATCTACCTTCTTATATACCAAAACCACTTTCGCACCTTCACGAGCAAAGGCAATAGCCGTTGTTGCCCCAATCCCCCATGAATTATTTGCTCCTGTAATTATAGCCACCTTATCTTTTAATCCGTAATCAATCATTTATATCACGTATAATCCAATTATCAGTTTTGATGATTGGATTTTTTCCTTTCTCCCAGGTTCTACTGGGTAATCTAATCTCTATCTGATATATTTATTAAGGCGCTGTGGATCTGTGCCTATTTAATTACAGCTCTGACTGGTACGAGGTGACTCAGACCACAGCTTTTCGTCTATTACTGTTAATCAGTTTGTTAACGCTCTGACGTTTCTATTTACGTGATTACACAGCCGGATTCTCTGTGGAAGACAACAGCGCCAAATCTTATATCTAAGGAGGTACCATTATGTCCACGTACTTTGTTGGAATAGACATTTCAAAGTACAAACACGACTGCTGTATAATCAATGCGGCAGTTCAGAGTATCGTTGCTAAATTTACCATCCGAAATGATAAGGAGGGTTTTAACGAATTACTCACTTCTCTCCAATCTCTATCAACTCCTGATGACATAAAAATAGGGTTTGAATCTACAGCCCATTATGCCCTCAACCTTGAACTCTTCCTCGAGAAAGCCCACCACAGCTTTATGGAAGTTAATCCGGTTCTCATCAGCGAGTACAAGAAGTCTACTTCTTTGAGGCGGACAAAGACGGATTCCGTTGATTGTGAATCCATTGCCCGTTGGTTAATGACCGTAGAGTACAAACCCCATTCAAAGGGATTTTACCATGCTTACTCCCTAAAGTCATTAACACGTTTGCGTGACCGCCTTATTCGTCAGCGTTCATTTTACCTTGTTAAGATTACCAATGTACTGGATCACACTTTCCCGGAGTTCAAACCTTTCTTTCAGGAGCGTTTTAGCAAGACAGCTTTATATCTTCTTGAAAACTATGGTTCCGCTGAAAAGATGGCTCGTATGAATTCCGCTTCGTATGATAATCTCAGGCGTATTTCCCGTGGTAAATTTACGCCTCAAAAGTTCCTGGAGCTTAAGGCTCTTGCAGCTAATACCGTAGGTGTGAACAACTCCATCTTTGACACTGAGCTTACCTGCCTACTGACGCTTTACAAAGAAGCCGCCAAACAGGTTTCTGTCCTCGAAGCCCAGATAACCAAGCTTATCGAAGAAGTGCATCCACACTATATGTCAATCCCCGGCATTGGTCCTATATCTGCCGCTGTCATCTATGCTGAATACGGAGACATATCAAATTTCTCATCACCGGCACAGATGCTTGCTTTTGCAGGTTTAGAGCCTAGTATCAGCGAGTCAGGAACAGAGTCCCATAGGGGACGGATGGTCAAGCGTGGCTCATCTCAGCTTAGATATACGCTCATGAACTGTGCCCTGCCACTTATCCGCTTTGATATGACTTTCGCAGCCTACTATGCCAAGAAACGATCCGAGGGAAAGCCAC
The DNA here is from genome assembly GCA_900316395.1 of uncultured Lachnospiraceae bacterium. Classification (GTDB taxonomy): domain Bacteria; phylum Bacillota; class Clostridia; order Lachnospirales; family Lachnospiraceae; genus RUG191. The sequence goes on from ONCT01000005.1 coordinate 4,170, forward strand.
ATCGAGTTGCAATATCACATGTCACGAAGAAATTGGTCAGAGTCATTTTTGCATTGGAGAGGCAGAACACTGACTTTGTAGCTACCGCTCTTCGCTGACACCAATAACCTTTCCTGTTGCACCATCTGAAATACGGTGTATTCAGATGGTTTATTTTTCATGCACTTTTTTACTGAATCAAAAAAACTTCAAAAAGTACTTGACTGTTTATAGTTTGTCACCTCATTAAATCTCGATTTATCTATCTCACCAGCTTATTGAACAATATCCCCATCCCACGTATTGATTCCACCAAATTCATATACATTTGTATAGCCCATATCAGCAAGTTTCTGTGCAGCTTGCTTACTTCTATTCCCCGTCCTACAATACACTAATATAATCTGATCTAGGTCTTTTAATTGCTCTGGTTGCGAAGTTCCAATACTTTCATTAGGTATTAAAACTGCGCCTGCAATATGTCCGTTATCATATTCATCCTGACGACGTACATCTACAATAATGTGACCATCATCTCTTTTCATCATTTCTTTTGCTTCTTCTTGACCAATCTGTTTATAAGTGTTATTTTTTGCTGTCATATCCTTATTCTCTTCATTTACACTCCTTGAGGTACTAGTATTAGCTGCATTATCTGCTTCTTTACTACATGAGCAACCTGCTAAAACGAGCATTATTGCTACAATTATCGTTATAAAGTATTTTTTCATAAGCCATTTCCTCTAAATATATTAATCTCACTACAATACTTATTTTAACACAAATCGGCGCGTTTCTGTTCCAGTCATTGCCAGAACAGTTATATCATACTACGTAGTCTCATAGTTTGTCTAACGCCTCATATATGTGTGCACTATAAAACAGGCACCAGCTATATAGCCAGTGCCTTTAGTGTATTATCGTTATATATTCAATTCATTTTGACCTATTATCAGTTCGCATATAGCATTACTGCTTCTTCAATATCAGGAAAATCTTTATCAGGGAATATAAATCTTCCTTTTTTTATTGGTTCAAAACTCACCCACATACATATCTCATGTCCTTTTTTTAATTCTCCATCCCAAGTAATAATGTCTGCTTTGACTGTAATATCGTCTTCTCTGTAATTATATGCTAGACCCTTTGTATCTTTTGAAGCCCCATGAAGATAATCATCCTTCCATAGACCTGCAAGCTCTAAATCTTGTTGAGGTGTTCTTCCATGCATTTTTTCTAGATATTGGCTTAACTGACGCTCGCCCACCTTGGACTTATCATAGTCAAAATCCAATGGGTTATTTACTATTTCTATAGACTTAACATTCTTCTCTAGTCCATAACAATACATTGATTCTTGCTGTGATGCGGCCTCAGGACTGATTCCAGGTCCATTCTCTTCTATTGCTGTTAATGCATTAGCTAGAAGTTGACCATACTCCTGATAAGTAACTGCAGTATTACCAGTTCCTATGTTGTAATATAGTGAGATTAATGAGTATGCTCTCTTTATCTCGAATTCTGCATTTGCTCTATAAGCTGCACGTAATGAATACCCTTGTGACTCAAAGTTAAAATACAAATTCCAATAATTATCATAAGCAGTAAGTGGACTAAAGTCTTTTGGCTTACCAAGCTCTCCAGCCACATTTACATAGTTTTGTTTTAGGTCATCCATAATCTTGGTAAAATCCTTAAGATCTGGATTCGTTGACTCGTTTTCCTGTATAAATGCAATGAGTTTAGCTGTATAAGCCTGTTCCTCTTCTGCAGATGCTCCCTCTGCTGGAGCTGGCGTTCCTTGTTCTGCAAGAAGCTTAGCACCTGTTACTAACATACGCTGAAGAATCTCAGCATCTGTATCAAGAGCTATCATAGCATTATCAAATGGTTGCAAGCCATTTCGATATGCCTGCTTCGTTGTCTCATCAAGTTGAGCACTCATAGCCATTGTAAGTAAGCGCAAATCCTGTACTTGAAGGGACAAATCCTGAATAGCAGATAATATCTGTTCATTGGTTACACCACTAGGTCCCCCTATTCCAAACATTCCCAATATTCCAGTTATACCAGACAAAGCAGCAGTTATATCACCTGTATAATACGCGCGAACAATTCCATATACGCTTGTTCCAAAATCCGCTACCATAGCCAAATCAGAATCCATCTGCTTTGCTAACTGAGATGTATAGTTTGCTATTGCATCATAATTCTTATACTTTACTTGTTTTGCTGCAGTTTCCTTCATGTACTTAACTTCAGCACTATCATTTTCATTTCCAGCCCTTGAAATTATTGCTGGAAGCTGTTTCTCGATGTCAAGTACATTCTTAACTGTTGCATCCGCTTTGTCTGTGACTTCAAGTCCATTGTCCGTAAGCTTTGTTCCCTCTGGAATAGCAATGTCCTTGTTAGTAAAATCACATTTATACCCTGTAGTTGTTGTGTTGTTAGTAGTAGAGTTCGAACATGAGCATCCTGCTAATGTGGATACTATAAGAATCGCTATTAACCCTATTGCTACAATACGTTTTTTCATAGTAATATACCTCCTGCCCCTTTACGGAAATAATACACCACATTTTACACTAGAAGGTTTAGAAATTTTTTCTGTGAAATACATTTCCGCAGTCCTTGCATTCATATTTACCTCTTTCAACACTTCTTATGAGCTTTACGTTCTTAGAGCCACATTTATCACACTTAGCAGTGCTAACAATGCATCCTCCACCTGAAACTGCCTCAAGCTGCTCATCAGTAAGTTCAAATCCTTCAGCCTGAGCAAGGCTTAAGATTTCTTCTGGACTCTTACAAGCCTTAACCTTCTTGATTTGCTCCTCTGATAATCCTTTTAATAATTCTTGCCTCATAGTAGTTACCTCCTTTGCTATGTCTATAAATAATATACCACATTTTAATTAGATTTTGTTTATGTGGAATAACCTTTCACATATATATACACATTTAAAATGTTAAATGCGACATATTTATTTCTTCTCCTGTATGTACATATTCTAATTTATCGCCCATTATCTCTTTCATCAACCCAAATGCCTTCATGCCTGTACAATGGCATGTAACAAATCTAGTGGGATATTTCTTAAGTTCCTCTGCCAGAGCTCTTATTTCCTCCACCTCGGTTTCGCTATATTCCTTCTTCTTAGCAAGATGAAAACCACTAACAACCACATCAGGAGCCGTCCCATACCTATCTATATATTCTTCAATTATATTCAGCATTCCATTATGGGCACAGCCAGACATAAGATATGATTTTCCATTCTGATGAACAACCAGAAAATGTTCATGATTGAAATCATCCTGCTTAAATGTGTCGCCTTCTTTAACTAGTAATCTCCTATTTGTAAATGGAATTTCATGCTTTTTATTATTTATTACAAATAATTCTAGTTCATCATCTATCTTGAAATCTCCATTTACAAATCTCACTTGAGAAAGATTGGAAATGTCTTTATCAATACCTATGTAGCGATATCTTGCAATTGCATTTTGCCCATCATCCGCATAGTATTCCTTAGTCACATTATCCTGCATATAAATAATTGCTTTATCATTTATCTTAGTAAATGGAATTATTCCACCGGAATGATCATAGTGGCCATGACTTAATATAACTGTATCTACTTCAGCAAGGTCAACGTCCAGAGTCCTGGCATTATGAATTGTATCCTCGGAAGGTCCAAGATCTAGAATAATCTTATGCATCTTCGTTTCAATGTAAAATGACAAACCATGTGCGTTTGTCAAATCACTTCTACCTTTTGTATCCTCAATAAGGTTGAGTATTTTCATGCGTCCTCCTTATTAGTGATGACATTTCCCATGACCATGACCACACACATGACCATCTCCATGTTCATGCTCGTGATGGGCGCAATTAGCTTCTCCACTTGCATCAAGTGTACCTGCTATAAATTCATTTATCACATCGTCTGTATTTCCACTTGCACCTGCATATAAATCAATTCCTGCTTCTACAAGAGCCCTCTTTGCTCCGCCACCAATTCCACCACAAATAAGCGCATCTACATCAGCAATATTCAGGATGCCTGCAAGAGCTCCACAACCTTCACCATTTGTATCTAGAATTTGAGAATTAATAACCTTTCCATCCTCAATATCATATACTTTGAACTGTTCCGTCCTTCCAAAATGTCCAAATACATTTCCATTATCATATGTTACTGCTACTCTCATTACTCTCTCTCCTTTGTCATTAATACTTATATTTAGATTGCTTCTTTCCCTGTCAAGTTCAATGTTTCCACCAGCAATTCGAAGCCTTTTTCCTTCAACAATAGCGCTTACTAACTTCCTTCTTGCACTTTCATACATAGCTGTCACAGTCGTCCTGGCAACACCCATTCTATTTGCACATTCCACTTGATTAAGCCCATCATAATCAAGAAGCCTTATGGTCTCATATTCATCAAGAGATAATATTATCGAATCAATACTCTTAGAATTTGCATCCTCAGGAATGAAACTATAATAATCAGGAAAACTACATATTTTTCTACATTTAGGGGTCCTGGCCATATTTCCCTCCAAAAAAGCAAAATTGACATATGTCAGAATAAGCATAGTGCTTTTTATGACATATGTCAATATATTTTTAAAAACTGGTCAATTGTCAACCTAAATCTGTCTAGAAGTCAGCACCTCGAGTAAACCATCTATGTAAGCAATCTTGACATACATAGTCATATCTCATCCTACCATCTTCCAAGTCCTCACCTGTCTTCATAATATTAGTTGAACTACATTTTGGACATGTTGTTTTCTTTTGTCCACCACAGCCTCCTCCTGATACAGCCTCAAGCTGTTCATCAGTAAGCGCAACTCCCTCAGACTTAGCTAGTTCTAAGATTTCCTCTGGACTCTTACAAGCTTCAACCTTCTTGATTTGTTCCTCTGTTAATCCCTTTAACAATTCATTTCTCATATTATTCCCTCCTTGTTACCTTCGATAATAGTATGTCTCGATTATGCATTACCGACTATCGATTTCATATTGTGTTTTTATCCTCACATACATATATACACTTAAAATGTATAGAATGCGACATTTTTTAAAAATTTTTATTCATATTTAGATAAACAGTCTTTTAATTCTTGAACCGATTCCTTGCCATCTAGTTTTAACAATTCAGTCAACTCAGAATCCGATTCTCCGCTTCTTTCCTTCAGTATGTACCCACATATAAAAATGGCTTCATCTGATAGAAATTTCTCTTCATTATTGGCTATCTTCTCTAGCGTCTTATCATCATCTTCCTGGTGTAGCTTATACAATCTTCTTACATATTTTGCATCCATGTTATAACCTCCTAATATTAATATTTATTATATTCTCACACGCTTACATATCGCTAATCCTACATCTATATATACACATTTATTATATCAAATGCGACACCGAACATTTTATCGAACATTTTCCGTACATTTGTTCTTGACTAAGGCGCAGTTCGGTTTTATAATGTTGCTACGGAGGTTAGATATGAGTATCCTTAAAAATTTCTGAAATCTTCTCCAGTCCTTCTCCATCTTCATGAACAAAAAAAGCACTGGCCATATAGCCAGCGCCTGTTAGGAAGGGAATATCCCCCTCTCAACCTTTAATCATATCTTTGATAACTAAGTTCGCCTGACTGAGAAGATTCTCGTAGGCGTTATTAGTTGCGTTATTGTTGCTTTTATTTTCCATCTGCTGAACGAAGAATTCGTAGGAAGTATGATTAGGAAATTCCTTAAGCTTCTCAGCAAGCTCCGATGCAACCTTGGCTCTCGCTGCTGATTCAGCAGATATCTCGCTGGAGTGTCCAGCGTTAACAGTATATGTTCTGTTAGGAACCTCAACGCCATTATGGAAATATCCCATAACAAGGGCAACCGCCTTAGGAGTCTCACCATTATTGGGAATGCCACCTGCACGAGTAACTGCACCAGCTCCAGCATTATAAGCGGCATATGCCAATTCATAGTCGCCATTAAATCTGTCAAGATTAAGTCTTAATTCCTTAGCACCACCCATAATATTCTGATAAGGATCATATATATCCTCAACACCGAGCTCCGCAGCTGTCTCTGGCATTAACTGCATAATACCAACTGCCCCAGCAGAGCTAACGCAAGCAGGGTCGAAATCAGACTCCAGCTTAGCCACTGCCTTAAGGAAGTTAATATCGATATTGTATGTAGCAGCTGCTTCATTCAACATATCCTCTAGAGACATGGTTCTGCCATCAGCGCTATTATTAGCACTCAGCTTGTTATAGTTATCAGCTATCTTACTAGCTTCTTCCTGAAGCTTGTTGGCAAAATCAGCACTTACTGGTGCCTTCTCAACAGTCTCAGAATATACAGTTGTCCCACTATCATTTACTACAGATATTCTCATGCATTATACTCTCGACAAATATTATTCTCTCGACAAATATTATACTCTTGACAAATACTCACCTGTTCTTGTATCAATCTTAATTACATCGCCCTGCTCAACGAATAATGGAACTAATACACTAGCACCTGTCTCAACAACTGCTGGCTTTGTTGCACCAGTTGCTGTATCACCCTTGAAGCCTGGCTCTGTCTCTGTAATCTCAAGCTCTACTGTAATAGGTGGCTCAACTGAGAACACCTTACCCTTGTGAGAGCAAACCTTACAAGTCTCATTTTCCTTAACGAACTTAAGAGCGTCACCTATATCATCCTTAGATAATGCAATCTGATCATAAGTCTCAGCGTCCATAAAGTTATATAAATCACCATCAGCATATAGATATTGCATATCCTTACGGTCGATATGTGCCTGTGGGAACTTCTCTGTTGGTCTAAATGAAGTCTCAACAACACCACCGTTAACAATATCCTTAAGCTTTGTTCTAACAAATGCTGCACCCTTGCCAGGCTTAACATGTTGGAACTCAACTATCTGACATACCTTGCCATCATACTCGATTGTTACACCGTTTCTAAAATCACCAGCTGTAATCATCTTAATATATCCTCCTAAATAATAATGTCACATTTACGCGACTAATCCTATCTATTTTCAAATAACCATAGACCATACTATTCTATACTATATCTTGTATTTATGCAAGATAGTTTGGTGTATTTGATAATAATGGAAGCCTAATTCTCAATATCGTGAATCATATCGATTCTTCTCTGGTGTCTTCCCCCTTCGAACTCAGCCTCAAGATAAGTCTTAACAATATCCTTAGCAAGCTCTACTCCAACGATTCTTGCGCCAAATGCGATAATATTGGCGTTATTATGCTCCTTTACCAAATGTGCAGTTGCAACGTCAGAACATACTGCTGCCCTTACGCCTTTTACCTTGTTAGCAGCAATAGAGATGCCAACGCCTGTACCGCAGATTAGTATTCCGCAGTCAGCCTCTCCATTGACAACAGCCTCTCCAACCTTCTTGCCGTAGGCTGGATAATCGCAGGACTCATTGTCGTCAGTTCCAAAATTAATCACTTCATGGCCCATTCCTTCAACATATTCCTTGATAATGAATTTCAAGTCTGTTGCTGCATGGTCATTTCCAATTGCTATCTTCATCATTTACCTCCTAAATATAAAAAACCTGTAGCATAGCCACAGGTTCTTGTCTACATATCTTATAATGAGAAATCTTCTACACCGCCACTAACAGGATTGCTCTCTCTATCGCCTACGAAATACTGATATTGATGAATAGCTTCATCTCTCTGCATATCTGAAATAGCCTTCTCAACATCAAGATTCTTAAGCTCGCTGTCCTTACCCTTAAGAGAATAAGTTGCGTTAGGATCATACTGACTAGCGAAATCATAAGCACCAAATGTCTGCTTAGCTCTTGCCTTGTCAATCTCTTCCTGAGTAACAGCTGGTTTTGATTCTACTTGTTGCTTCTTAGCAGCATCCACATTTACATCAGTATTCTTAACATTATTAACTGATGAAGCGGAATTAACTCCATAAGAGCTATAATTATAGAAACCGTCCACTGGACGAATACCAGATATATTCATAATTAAGTAATCTCCTATCTAACCTTACTTGTTACACAATGTATATCGGTTTTTTGGCTTTTTACTTAACCCCATGAACTGTATTTTTTACAGTACATTTTCTAATAATTAATAGAATTAACTATTCTTCTGTGACCCTTCTTTGTCTTTGTCTAACATCTTCTTAAGCTCATTCATAAATGTGTTAACATCCTTGAATTCCCTGTAAACAGAAGCAAATCTAACGTATGCAACAGCATCTAAATCCTTAATTTTATCCATAAGAATCTCGCCGATAACATCGCTTGATATCTCCTTCTCTTCCCTTGAGAAAATCTCTGATTCCACATCGTCAACAAGCTTAGATATCTGTGCTGCTGGAACAGGTCTCTTGTGACATGCTCTAAGAACACCAGATTCAATCTTAGACCTATCATACTGCTCACGGTTGTTATCCTTCTTAATAACAATAAGAGGAATTGTCTCAACCTTCTCGTATGTTGTGAATCTCTTGTTGCATTCGTCGCAAAGTCTACGGCGGCGAATTGAATTGTTGTCGTCTGCTGGTCGCGAGTCTATAACCCTGGTATTCTCGCTGCTACAAAAAGGACACTTCATATTTTGCTTCTCCTCCCACTCAATAACAACATATAGTGTTATTATATTAGAAAGCCACATTATATGCAAGTGTTTTTTGCATTACGCCAACGCGGCTGTGATAATGGCCATTGCGTATACTTCGTCTGCCACGCAGCCACGTGATAAGTCGTTAATTGGTGCGTTGAGGCCTAGTAGGATAGGGCCGAATGCTTCGTAGTTACCACATCTTTGTGCTATCTTATAGCCGATGTTACCTGCATTGATGTCAGGGAATACGAATACGTTAGCCTGGCCTGCAACCTTAGAGCCCTTTGCTTTAGTCTTAGCAACCTCTGGTGATACTGCTGCATCGAACTGTATCTCACCTTCAATTGCCATATCAGGATACTTCTCCTTAGCCTTGGCAGCTGCATTAGCAACTAGAGTAACATCATCACCTTTACCAGAGCCAAGAGTAGAATAGCTTAAGAATGCAATCTTAGGATCAATTCCGAATATCTTAGCACAATTAGCTGTCTCATACATAATCTCAACTAACTGGTCTTCTGTAGGGTGAAGGTTAATTGCACAGTCAGCCATAGCCATAGACTCTGTAACTCCACCATTGTCTCTTGTCATAATGAAGCAAGATGATACTATTGTATTCTCAGGCTTAGTCTTAATAAGCTGTAATGCAGGACGAACTGTATCAGCTGTAGAATAAGTAGCTCCGCCAAGTAATGCATCAGCAACGCCCAGCTTAACAAGCATTGTACCGAAATAGTTAGGCTGCTTAAGCATCTTAGTAGCATCTTCCTTAGTAACACCCTTCTTCTTACGAAGCTCTACGAACAAATCAACCATTTCGTCGAATCTCTCGTAGTTATCAGGGTCAATAATTGTAGCTTTACCAATAACGTAGCCGCCTTCCTTAGCAGCTTCGATAATCTCTTCTGTCTTACCAACTAGTACTGGCTGAAGGAAGTCATCCTCTGCCAATCTCTCTGTCGCCTGAAGAATTCTAACGTCAGAGCCTTCTGTAAATACAATCTTCTTTGGATTCTTCTTAAGAATCTCTTTCATCTTGGATAAATCTGCCATTTTCTTACCTTCTTTCTTAATTTAATCGTGAACTATGATACCCACCATATGACTTTTTATTTTTCATTTCGTCGCTTTCATTGACGAACATAATCATATCATCAACAATCTTCTTCGCTTCAACATCATCGTATGCCTTAAGGCAATCCACAGCCTTCTTAACCTTCTTTCTAACATCAGGTGGAAGCTCATAACCCTTCAATTCCTTAAGCCTGTCAAGGGCTTCAGCTGTCTTATAGGAATCTAAATCATCCATTGTAGCATTTAACCTGGTGATAATCTCCGGCATACTAATTGGCGTAAGGGCCGAACTATCAACATTATCGAGCATATAATCAAGCATCTCCATAATATGCTCAACCATCTCTAATGCCCCGTCATAGTTATCAGCCTCTAACTTAATCTTGACGTTGTTAAGACGTCCTAGAATCTCATCATCCATCTTGAATTGAAGCATCTCTTCAATCTCTTTCTTAACCTTATCCTCTTCAAGGTCAAGAAGCTCGTGGTAAATGTTATTAACTCTCTGGGCCAATTCCTCATTTTCAAGAGGCAGAACACCCAGCTTCTTAAATACATTATCTATTCTCATCTTAAGGTCGTCAGCGTCGAAGGGCTTGGTAATGAAATCCACTATTCCCAGCTTCGAACCCTCTAGTACAGTCTGAGCATCTCTCTTAGCAGTTAGAAATATTACAGGAACATCAACCCCATTTTCCTGGGTTCTAATCTCACGAAGTGTCTCTATTCCATCCATAATTGGCATCTGAACATCAAGAAGAATCATATCGCAAGTCTCTCTATATAAGTACTTGATTGCACGTCTTCCTGTTAACATTGGAATAATATCATATCTGTCGCTTAATTCTTGTTCAACTGTGGCCAGATTAACGGTATTGTCATCAACTACCATTATTTTCATTCTGCTCATTTGTCTCTCCTCCTACAGATTGTCCGTATGCACTTAGTATATTAATTATTCCTTCTTCTGCACCGTCATCATCATACATCTTGAATTGTAGGGATATTTCCTCAAGCTGCGAGGTAGTTTCATCGTCTAGCTTGTATTTTAACAAATCCTGCAATTCGTTATAAGCTTCCTTACTCTTGAAATCCTGCGACAGTTCTAATATATGTCGAAGTTTCCTAATAAGCTTATTACGAGTCATTCCGTCGACTTTGTCTTCCTTTGCAGTTTCCTTGATTATGCCTTTTTTAAGTAGTACCCCTTTAATTTCCTCTAGTATTTTACCATATTCTTCGCAGAGTTTCTCGTAATTTTTATTAATATAATCGATATCTTTGTCTTTTGCGGCAAATTCATGCTCTTTTGCATGCTTAGATAAGTCATTCGCACCTATTGTAAGACTGGTGCTTTTGAGCCCATGAACATATATCTCATAATTGTCTATGTCCTTATTCTCATAGGCAGTTCTAATTTCACTTAGCTTAGCTGCACCCTCAAGATAGAATAACTCTAGAAGCTTCAAATAATCATTAAGAGTCATTTCCCTCTTATCTAGGACTCCACGAGAATCAACACCCTTCATATTCAGCTCTGAGAAATCATCATCTACGAATTCCGTCTTGTCGATTACTTCATCACTAAATTCCATGTTACTTTTTGGAATCAGATTAACAAGCCTGTCGTATAGCTCAATCTTATCAAGTGGCTTCGGCAGATAATCGTCAAAGCCACAGTCAAGAAACATCTTATGAGCTCCCTCATAGGTATTGGCTGTAAGGGCAATAATGTACGGTTTCTTAGGCTTTGACGCGCATAATGTCCGGATATGACCAGTTGCCTCTATTCCATCCATTTCAGGCATCATGTGGTCCATCATAATAATATCATAATCGTTGTTAGTTACAAGTTCTATCGCTTCCTTGCCCGAATTACAGGTGGTTACATCAAGCGCGTATGTCTCAAGCATTCCGTCTACCACAAGGAGATTGATATTATTATCATCACACACAAGCACCTTCGTTACAGGAGATGTGAATATGTACCTAGGCTTGGTCTCCTCTTCGTGAATTCTATGCTTGCTAATTGGCGTTCTATCAACGATTCTTTGGGTAACTGATACCGAAAATGTTGATCCTTCGCCGTAGACTGATGATAAAGCAATCTTACCATCCATCATATCAACTATACTCTTGGTAATAGACAGTCCAAGGCCTGTTCCTTCAATACTCTTATTGTTAATCTTGTCTACCTGCTCGAATTTCTCGAAGATAATCTTCTGGTTATCCTCCGTAATTCCAAGGCCTGTATCCTCTACTGAAAATATTAATTCAACATTTTCATTAACTATTCTTCCATTGACGGTCAAATCAACATGACCTTTCTTAGTGAACTTAATTGCGTTGTTTAGCAGATTAATTAAAACCTGTCTTAATTTTCCATCATCTCCATACAGCTTGCATGGAAGAGACCTGTCAAGATACAGATTAGTTTTTAAGCCCTTCTCCTTGGCTGGAATTCCTATCAGGTTAAATGTGTCTGCCACAACCTCTTCTAGATAGTACTCATCCTCTACAAGCTCCATCTTGCCTGCTTCCATCTTAGAATAATCTAAGACATTATTAATAATGGAAAGCAGATTCCTGGCAGCCTTCTTAATCTGAACAGCCATATCATATACTTTACGGCCTCTGGATTCTTCTATAACAAGCTCACTCATTCCGATAATTGCGTTCATCGGCGTTCTGATTTCATGAGACATATTAGCAAGGAATATTGATTTTGCAGCATTAGCTTCGTCAGCCTGCTCCTTTTTAAGCTTCATCTCTTCAACTGCTTTACGCTCTGACGTAACATCTACAAATGTTATTGACTGACCAACATTTTCCCCATCAGAATCAATTATAGGGTTCCACTCGCTGTGATACATTATGCCATCCTTAATAAACTCATGGCGTCCTAAGGTATAGCCTGAATCCGCTGCAAACCTAACAAATGTATCAATATTCTTCCCTACATACTGGTCAATCTCTGTTACAATCTCCCCAGCCTTGGAATTGTAATAAAGTATCTTGCCTTCAACATCAAGTATAATTACAGGCTGTCCAAAGGAATCTAAGGCAGATTTCGCCGCTACAGCTATGATATCAAGTCCCTGCCTTCGCCAGCTAATTAGCACCTTCAAGCTTAGGGCATAGCCTGCAACAAGCATTAGTGGGTCGTAGCCCGTAGAATATATTAGTGGCAAGGATACGAAGAATGCCGCCACACTTCCAATAACCTGAAGCAAAAAGGTAATACCTGTTCGTTTTCTGTCCTTATCCTTCTCCTTGCTTAATCCATATGAGAGAATTGCAATCTCCGCAATTATCGGCCCGAATACCATCAGCACCCAGAACAATATGCCAAAGAGCCCCAGCTCCACCTCTATCCTTGGAAATACAGGGTCCTCCACGAAGGTAATGCTCTTATAGTACCAGCCTCCTCCAATATCTATAAACTGAACGAAGGATATTACGCCATATATAAACACAAGAATTCTTATCCAGATTGGTTCTATAATCTTGCCAATGTATTGCATACAAAATAGCAGGAAAGGCACCTGGAACATGGCAACTGCAACTGTTTCAATACATTTGCAATAATATATTAATTCGAAATTGGCAAATGGCATTATCTCACCAAGAAGTGCCATATTATATACAGCTGTGCCAAATGTCATAAATATCAAAAGTCTCTGCTGAAACTCGTTCTTTCTTATAAGAAGAAAGACTAATACCATCATGTTAAGGGCAAGCTCTACGGATTGAAGTACGATTATTAATGTGTGTAATGTTGAACTAGTCATTGAACCTTACCTCCCGAATCTATGGTCACCTGGTTACTTATGCTATTCATGTAATTATATAAAGAGTCTGCTTCCTCCGGCGTCATCTCCCTGGTTGTGGCACCGCTGGCCTTTGCCGGAATCAAGCTGTAGCTTGGATTAACATTTTCATTATCGAAATCGATACTTAGGGCAAATGTCCTGTCTATATTCTGGTTGAATATAAAGTTGCCAAGGCTGTAGAATATAAGCTTGCCGTTGTATCTCTCGATTCCCTGAACCACATGAGGATGGGCGCCAATAATAGCGTCAGCCCCTGCATCAATTACCTGATGGCCAATGGTCTTCTGGTACTCCTCAAGCTTGTCAGTATGCTCTGTACCCCAGTGAATCATTACGAATACGAGGTTGCACTGACTCTTGGCCTCCTGCACCTTCCTGCATAGGTCCGCAGGGTCATAGGTTGTAAATACGCCAGGCTGGCTGTTCTTTACATTCCACTCAACCACAGGAATTACGCGGGATGCCGCAACAATTCCCACCTTAACGCCGTCCTTTTCGAAGGTTACAAGCTTGCTGGCCTCATCAAGATTGTGACCAGCTCCGGTAAATGGGATGTTAGCCCCATTAAGTGTAGTAAATGTATCCTCTAAAGCCTCCTTGCCGAAATCAAGCACATGATTATTAGCAAGGCCTACTGCATCAATTCCAAGCTCACCGAATATACCAACGTATTTTGGATCTATACGAAATGTATATTGTTTATCTGGTGCCTTGGTTCCTCTAGTCGAAAATGGAAACTCTTCGTTCACCATTGTATAATCAGCATTTAACATCTTGTCGCGAAGGGTTCCTGACACAACTCCGTCGATTCCCTTGCTATTATAATTAGACAGCACATATTCGCTAAGAAGAACATCACCTGTAAACAGCATGTTCATATGTACAGGCTCCTTCTTAGCAGGAAGCTCTTCACTTGGCAAAACATTCTCAGATGTAACCTTGCTACTGCTTTCCTCATCCTGCTTCTCTATGTAACGGCCATATACATATAGGCCGCCTATAATTCCAAGACCGATTAATGCAACAACAAGTATAGTAATTAGTATTCTTTTCTTCATAGTAAAAACCCATCCTTATCAATATATTTTATCAATTGCATTAAACCATGTAAAGTGCTATAATACGCAATAATTTTGTATACAATACGCTATAATTAAAGGAGACTGGAAAATGAATGACAAAATTAACACACAAACAAAAAAATTGGCATTTACAGGAGTCTTTATTGCTCTTGTATTCGCTCTTACTATCGTAGTGCGGGTACCTTCACCAACTGGAGGGTATATCAATATCGGTGATGCCGCTGTATTAACTGCCGGAATCATCTTAGGCCCTGTATATGGAGCAATTGCTGCAGGCCTTGGCTCAGCAATTAGTGATATCGTTGCCGGCGCTGCTATATACGCGCCCGGAACACTTATAATCAAAGCTCTTATGGCCTTGGTAGTGGGATTATTCTATAAGAAATGTAAAAGCAACGGACGCCTTATTGTGCTTCTTATATTGTCTGAGCTCATTATGGTTGCAGGATACTTTCTATATGACGCTCTTGTATTATATCTTACAGGAGGAGAAAATGTATTCTTAGCAAGCCTTGAAGAAATTGTAGGCAATTCCTTACAGGGAGCCATTGGAGTAATTGGTGCAATAATGCTAAGGAGACTATTTGAAGATATATTGACTAAAATGAATGAGGAGAAAACAAGTTAATGAGAGATAATCTACCAAAAGATCCAATAATTCTATTGTCTGTTGTTAATACTGCTCTTCGTGATGAGTATTCTTCCCTTGATGCTATGTGCGAAGACAAGGGATTCGACAAGGCAGAAATTATATCAGCATTAAACAAGGTCAATTATTCTTATAACGAGGAGCTTAATCAGTTCAAGTAAACCTATTATTAGTTAAGGAGAAATATACTATGAGAAGATTCAGACTGTTTATGACTGTTGTGAAGAGATGCCATGCAGATAAAATAACAATAGGATTATTAATCTGCTTCTTCCTTGTATCTTTGATAATCATGCTTGTTGAGCCATATATCAACAACTATGGCGATGCCATGTGGTATACCTTCGTATCTGCAACTACCATTGGTTTTGGAGACGAAATTGTAACAACAACATTAAGTAGGTTGCTTACTGTATTAATAACACTATTCGCCTTAGTCTGGACAGCAATATTCTCTGGTGTCATCGTTACTGTATATCTAGAGGTTATAGAAAGGACTGAGAAGGAAACAGTTACTCAATTCATGGACAAGCTCGAGCATCTGTCTGAATTAGACAAATCAGAACTTGAAGAACTAGAAAACAGAGTTAAAGAAGTGCGCAAGAAATACGAACGATAGGTTGACAGGTGGTTTTGTCAACCCCAATGAATGTATGACTTGATTTCTTCCATCCACGTATTTCCATTCTTTCTATAGACATCAAGCGAATTGATATATAGCTTCGCCAGCTTCACTGCTGATTTGTCATAATCAGATGTGACATCCTCTGGCACATAATTAGAAAGCATACTAATAATGTATGTCTTACCCTTATATTCACCCAGATAAATCATTACATGACCACCGATATCAAGAATGTCCCCTGGCTCTAAGACACTGAGGGCTTTTTTCTTATTGTCGTAGCCTTGAATTTGCTCGATATTGGTGCCATCCTTAATCCGCATCTGGAAGCTTCTGTTACGAGGCAGGGTATAGCCAAAGCACAGGAAAATATCTCTTATGTAGGAAGAACAATCTCTAAGGCCATCGCGTCCTCCCCAGCCATACTCATCACCCCACACACTGAATGCAAGCTGAAGAATATTGCGCCTGGTGGCAGGAAGATAGCCGATGATGGCATTACTACTGTCAATTATGCCTGTTATGTCGCAACTTAAGGTGCCATCTTCGTTTCTTGCTGGCACACAGACCTTGTAATTTCCTTTCTCATCCTTCCCTTGGAAATGTAGTTTTGTTCCCATGAAGGTTTTTGTCGAGTAGAAAATGCCTTCTATCGCCGCAGAACTATCAATAGCAATGTCGCAATCATTAGTTACCATAATGAAGCTGTCGTTATCAAAGTAGCTATCCCACGTACTTTTGTCATCAATAATGGCTATGTTAGACTGCTTAGTCCAGCCAGTAAATTCAATAGACTTAACATAATAATATCTATGGGTTGTATCCTCTAATAGTATGATTACAGGTGAATTCACCTTAACGAATGTCTCCTGCAGCTCGTTATATCTTACATCAAGCTCACTGTCAGTAAATATGTCTTCTGTCGGAAGATCTG
Organism: uncultured Lachnospiraceae bacterium; assembly: GCA_900316395.1. GTDB lineage: Bacteria > Bacillota > Clostridia > Lachnospirales > Lachnospiraceae > RUG191. The sequence continues at coordinate 21,000 of ONCT01000005.1, forward strand.
TAAAAGCGGCGCCACTTACAACCACACCATATCTTAATGTCACCTCTACATCATCTGGTGGAACATTTCGATACGATTTATACTGTTCTAGCAGCTTCGGGGTTACTCTCTTACCATCAAGATAGAACTCCCGCTCATCCAAGCCAATAAGAGCCATCCAGTCCCTAAGCCATTTGCCATCTATTCTTTCATCCATTGTTAATACAGGATTTAATAATTCTTCATCCTTAATAGTTAGTGTTTTGTCCCAGTCACAGTCACTATTATTAATCCAAAACTCCAAGGCATCATTAGGATTCATATTATTAAAGGTTGCTTCCATATTATCACCTCGCAAAACGCCCAGAATTGTCATTTTTTTGCAATTCTGGGCAGTTATAGTTTATTTCTTAATTGATTCCATACCATCCTATTCCTTCGTCACTCCAACCTAGAGATAGGAGCCAGACTCTTTCACCTTCATCTGGCGTGTAAATGTGTGATTGAACACCCACTTTAGTATGAGGGTTGAATAGGCGATAAATAGGCAACCCACTACCATCTGCGAAACACCAAGCCACTCCTTCGTCATTCCAGCCATTAGATATAAGCCACTCTTTCTCTCCCACATCGGTAGTATAAAGGTGTTCGCCTGAGGCTGGGTTATAGAGTCTGAATACAGATTTCCCTAATGTAGGGGCTTTCCAGCTCACACCTTCATTATCCCATCCACACCCTACAAGATAACTAATCTCTCCATCATCTAATGAATATAGATGCTCACCACTGAATGGGTTGTACAGGCGATATATGTTCTTATCTTCTAATGGTCTAACTAAAGTCATGCTCTTTGATTGATTCAAAGGGAGCATAGAATACTGGGTTGTCATATCATCTTGTAGCACAAACACTCCTGGCAAATACGCTGTATACCCCATATTAAGCGGAGTCCTTATTTCCATTAAAGACACACAACCGTCTAACATTTTCTCATATGCTCTAGTACTATCACTACTCAAACTACTCATGTCAAAATTGCTTAAATCTAAAGTCGTTAAACCTTTACATCCTCTAAACATTTCGGACATATTCGTAACAAGGCTTGTATTAAAACCACTAACATCTAAATTGGTCACCTTCTCACAGTCACAAAACATAGCAAGCATATTAGTAACTTTGCTTGTGTCAAATCCACTTACATCTATACTGGTCAATTCCCTACAGTCAGCGAACATAGCTCCCATATTCGTAACATTCCTTGTATCAAAGCCGCTTACATCTAAATTAGTCAAGCTTCTACAACCAAAGAACATATTGAACATATCAGTAACCTGACTTGTATCAAAGCCACTTACATCCAGATTAGTCAGGTTCTGACAATAGAAAAACATACAGATCATATTTGTAACATTACTCGTATCGAAGCCACTTACGTCAACACTTTTCAGACTTCTACAGTCGTAAAACATAAAATGCATATCTGTGACATTGCTCGTATCAAAGCCACTTATGTCCAAATCAGTTAGGTTTCTACAGGTATCAAACATTTCACTCATATCTGTAACATTACTTGTATCAATATCCTTACTAAAACTAATAGATTTGGTATTTTTACAATTTCTAAAAAAAGCATAGCAATTGTCATTTAATTTGACTGTGTAGGACACCCCATCAATCGTTGCAGTAGCTGGAATGTTAACCACTTCAGCGTCACCAATATATTTTCTAAGGACAATATTATTCCCTTCAATCTCATACTCGAAGTCTGTCTGCCAGTTGATGGAATCATACTTCTTATCGCCAAACACCTCATCAATAGTCTCGGCAGCTTCTTGAGAATTATCCTCCTGCACCTGTGCGTCATTCTCTTTCGCCTGTACATTACTAATAGGCATAGCGGTTATGCATACTGATAGTGCCATTACTAACGCAAGTGCTGACGCAGTGATTCTTTTCTTCATAATTTAATATCCTCCTACTTATTTATTGGGCTGGTACTACGCTTGTTATCTTGGCGTTGCCCTGTAAGTCTTCATATATGGTCACAATCACCTTGGTATCTGGCGCATTTTCAGCGGAGGTGTGTTCATTACATAGGAATTTGTAATTAGTTCCAGCTACCACCTGTGTCTCTAACAGCTTTACCGGCTCGTAAGACAGCCCATCTATAGTTCCTAACGCTTTATTGAATAGCTCCCTGTGAGCATTAGTGATTGTTCCATCCGTTGCCACAGTCCATCCCCCTGCTGTTGTCTCTTCTTGCTTAGAGCACCCAGAACAGGATGTCATAGAAAATGTGCATGCAGCAATCATACAGCATACAATTATCTTCTTAATATTCTTCTTCATAACCCTTGCCTCCTCGTATATGTTTATATAAGTTTATTTATTTGACCGAAATTTATATAAGTTTATTTATTTGGCTGAAATTTATATAAGTTTATTTATTTGACTGAAATTTATATAAATTTATTTATTTGAAACAATTATAACATCACATGCTACATTTTCGCCAAGATATTGAGATTAAAGCAACAATTTCTATGCTATAATCGTACCTATGAGAGAGAAAATCAGGATAATCACTGCAAATGAATACTATAAGCGCACCTTCGGACAGAAAATATACAAGCTATCCTTAGATGCGGGCTGCACCTGCCCTAACAGAGACGGAACTCTTGGCACGAAGGGCTGCATATTCTGTAGTAATGGAGGCTCTGGTGAGTTCGCCGCAGATAGAACTAAGACTATAACTGAACAAATCGAAGAAGCTAAAGGTCGTGTGGAGGCTAAGATGCCTAAGAATGCTGATTCTAATAAGTATATAGCCTACTTTCAGGCATTTACCAATACTTATGGAAATGCAGATGAATTGAAGGCAAAATATCTAGAAGCCATTAGCCATCCTGATATAGTAGCCCTGTCTATTGCCACAAGACCTGACTGTATAAGCGATGAAATGCTAGAAATTATATCTAGTATTAATAAATCTATTCCTGTCTATATGGAGCTTGGGCTTCAGACTATACATGAAAGCACTGCTAAGTACATTAGACGAGGCTACAGATTAGAAACCTATGACAAATGCGTAGAACGCCTTAGCAGTAAGGGCATAGATATAATTACTCATATAATACTTGGACTACCTGGGGAATCTGAGAAAATGATGCTTCAGAGTGTAGACTATGTAAGAAAGACCGCAGAGCAATACCCTAATATCACTTATGGAATTAAGCTTCAACTACTCCATGTTCTGAAGGGCACTGACCTGGAGAAAGCCTATAACGACGGGCTTTTCGAAGTGTTAACCCTTGAGGAATATGTTGATATAATATATAAATCTCTCGCCATTCTTGAAAACAAGGTTGTCATACACAGACTAACTGGCGACGGAGACAAAAAGCTCCTTGTGGCACCCCTCTGGTCCGCCAACAAGAAGCTTGTTCTTAATGAAATCAATAGATTATATACTACTGCACCAACAACCCTACCACAATAAGCACAACTGGAATTAGTATCTGTGGCAGCTTAGATGCAGCAAATGACAGACTCTGCGTCATTATCTGATTCTCGCTTTGAATCTCATAGTCAGCGAATCTTCTCTCTGCTAATAATCCCCACACAGCACATATCACGCTGTATAATAGCGGAATTAGAATCATACATATTACTTGAATAGCCCCCATCTTGAATGTAATACTTAGTAATATTCCACACACAAGCGATAATGTAACATTAATTATAAGGCTTATGGCCATCTTCGCACCATATATTAGACGGTCTGGTGTTGGTGAAGTCTGCCATATCCATATGCGACTTCCCTCTATTGACAATGAGCAAAATGTTGTTGAACAGGTTGCTACTAGAATACATATGGCACAGACTAGATAGTAGGTCAGATTGAAATTAATCCCGTTAGGAAAGAAAGCATTATGCACCCCTTCTTCTCCTATTATACACACCCCTATCGCAACAATAATTCCTACGAGAAATCCCACCAAAGACTTGGTCATATATGTCTTAGAACGAAGGAATAGCGAGATTTCTCGCTTAAATATAGTCTTGATTAAACTATTAGCATTTTGCCTGCCCATCTCGAATCTCTTATATATAAGCGGTGCCTTCAAAGCAAGCATAAAGTCACGATATGCTACACTTAAGGCAAATGTACAAAATGCGTAGCACACTATAGATACTAAGATAAATAGCAACATATATAGAGCACTTCCATCAACAATTGCGTTCTGATATATACGGCAGAATCTGTATTGTGAAGACAAAATCCATATAATATTGTCACATATTTCCTTAGGTGAAGAACCCACTCCCGAATTAATCGCAAGCCCCACTCTATATGCAATATAGAACATTAAGGATACAATAAAACCAATTGCCGTAAGTGATATTATAGACTGAATCAGATTGCGATTCTTCGCAGATGATAGCAATAACGCAATTATTATTCCAAAAAGGGATGCAAATCCACTGACAGGCAAGCTGGTAAATAGCACACCTATTACCCATCTAACCCAAAAGGCTCCTCCCATAGAGGTGGCTCCCGCATATGCTATCCCCATAGGAATTGCAAACAATATAACATATACAAATGCCTCAATATATAATTCAATGAATAAAAGCGCTATCTGGATTGTATTAGATGCAGGCAAAGACAATAAAAAATCAGTATCAGAGCGTCCTGACACCTTCTCATTAATCTTAACAATCGTCATAATCAAGCTTATGACACTACCTACAATATATGAAATAATCGGGAGAATATCGGCATATTCCGCTGCAGCCATTGCCTTAGAGAAATAATATACTGCAAATGCTACAGCAACAAATATAGCCACCTTGACTACAGTTGAAAAGTGGTAAAGAACCTTTTTCGCAACATCCTTCTCATGACGCATCTTACTTATGGAAAATGTCTCATCAATTCTCACCTTGGAAATGAGCATAAAACTATTCATGTCTCACCTCCAAAGCGTGAAGGAATAACTCCTCTAAGGATGTGTCCTTAGTTAGTTCACTCACATTTCCATCAACAATTAATGACCCTTTATATAGCATTCCTACTTTGTCGCATAACTTCTCTGCCACCTCTAACACATGGGTAGAGAAGAATATAGCGCCACCTTCGTCACACAGCTCTCTCATACATTTCTTAAGAGAAGCTGATGCCTTAGGATCTAAGCCCACGAAGGGCTCGTCGAGAACCAACAGCTTAGGATGATGGACAAATGCTGCAATTAGCGAAACCTTCTGCTTCATTCCATGAGAATAAGATGATATGAGGTCTCCCAAATCATCTAATATATCAAACTCTGTGGCATATTTTTCAATTCTAGCTGTTCTCTCGTCACTGCTTGAAGAATACACATCAGCAACGAAATTAATATAATCAATTCCTGTCATAAAATCATATATGTCAGGATTATCAGGAATATATCCTATCTTCTTCTGGCACGCTTTAATATTCTGTCTAACAGACATCCCATCAACAATAATATCTCCATCTCTAACAGGAAGAATACCCACAACCGACTTGATAGTAGTTGATTTTCCAGCACCATTATGCCCAATAAAACCATATATCTCCCCTTCATTAATTGAAAGGGAGATATTATCTACAGCCTTGCTATCGTCATCGTAGGATTTGGAGAACTCTTTTATCTCAAGAATCTTTCCCATCAGTCTTACACCTCATCTAACGCTTTACCAATATCATTTCTCATATATTTATTGTCGAAGTTAACCCATGCTGTAGCGTCGTACGCCTTCTTTCTTGCTTCTAAGAGGTCACTTCCCTTAGCTGTCACCCCAAGGACTCTACCACCATTAGTTATGAAGTTGCCATCACTGTCAAATGCTGTTCCAGCGTGGAAGCAGTAATACTCATCATTATCGAACTTATCAAGTCCTGATATCTTAAATCCCTTCTCATAGGAAACAGGATATCCATCAGATGCAAGCACTACGCATACAGCCGCATTATCCTCGAACTCAAGGTCAATCTTGTCAAGAGTTCCGTCTACGCAGGCTTCCATAACATCCATTATGTCATTCTTCATACGAGGAAGTACTACCTGTGCCTCAGGATCACCGAATCTTGCGTTGTATTCAAGCACCTTCGGACCATCCTCAGTAATCATGAGTCCGAAGAATATAACGCCCTTGAAGGCTCTGCCTTCCTTAGCCATTGCATCAACTGTTGCCTGATAAATGTATTTCTTACAGAACTCGTCCACTTCATCAGTATAGAATGGTGATGGGCTAAATGTTCCCATTCCGCCAGTATTCAATCCAGTATCACCATCTCCTGCTCTCTTATGGTCTTGAGAAGAGGACATAATCTTAATAGTCTTGCCATCACAGAAGGAAAGAACTGATACCTCACGACCTGTCATGAATTCCTCCACAACCATGGTATTACCAGCTTCGCCAAACTTCTTATCCTCCATAATAGTCTTAACGCCCTCTAATGCCTCGTCTAATGTATTACAGATAAGAACACCCTTACCAAGGGCAAGGCCATCAGCCTTAAGCACGATTGGCATCTTAGCCTTCTTAATATATTCGATTGCATCATTAGCATTGTCGAAATTCTCATAAGCAGCTGTAGGAATGTTATATTTCTTCATCAAATCCTTAGAGAAAGCCTTGCTACCCTCAAGGATTGCAGCACTCTTATTAGGTCCGAATACCTTAAGTCCACGCCTCTCGAATACGTCAACCACACCACCAACAAGAGGGTCGTCCATACCGATAATTGTAAAATCGATACCATTCTTCTCTGCAAAATCAGCAAGTGCGTCGAATTCCATTGCCTTAATAGGAACAAGTTCAGCAAGCTGGGATATGCCTGCGTTGCCTGGTGCGCAATATATCTTATCTACTCTCTTAGACTTAGAAACCGCCATACAGATAGCGTGTTCTCTTCCGCCACTTCCTACAACTAATACTTTCATCTTATTTCTCCTTACTCTCATAATAGCGCAGGACATAATAACAACCGCCTCATACAGAAAATCGGCTTGTTGTCATTATGCTCCTGCGCTTAACCTACAATACTAATCATTAATTAAGCCCTGGCTTATCATGTTAATAGCCGCAGGCAGAATAACCCACTCTGCCTCTTCCATGACACGCCTCTGCAACACCTCAGGAGTGTCGCCGTCCTTCACTTCCACTGCCTTCTGCAGGAGGATAGGACCGGTGTCAGTACCTTCATCTACAAAATGTACAGTAGCACCTGTAATCTTCACTCCACGCTTTAGCGCTCCTTCATGAACCTTAAGGCCGTAGTAGCCTTTGCCACAGAAGGATGGGATTAAGGATGGGTGAATGTTAATTATCTTCTTAGGGAATCTGGCAACCATTTTAGCTGGAATATTAACAAGGAATCCTGCAAGAACAATTAAATCAGGATTTACTTTATCCATTTCTTCCACCAATGCCTCGTTAAATTCATCTCTGGAATCGAAGTCCTTTGGCGAAATACATTTCGCAGGAATACCATTATCCTTAGCTCTTGTTAGCGCATAGGCGTTAGCATTGTTACTTACAACCTCTACAATCTTCGTATTCTCAATTGTCTTATTGTTAATTCCATCAATGATAGCCTGAAGATTCGTGCCACCACCTGATACAAGTACAACTATATTCATACAAGCTCTACTCCCTTGTTTCCTGACTTAACATAGCCCACCTCGTAAGCCTTCTCACCGGCAGACTCTATGGCAGACATAACCTTGTCAACATCAGCCTTAGCAACAGAAATCACCATACCAAGACCCATGTTAAATGTGTTATACATCATTTCCTCTTCAATTCCACCAGTCTTCTTAATCAGCTCGAAAATTGGTGGGATATCGTAAGAATCCTTCTTAACAACTGCACATACATTATCAGGAAGCATACGTGGAATATTCTCATAGAAGCCACCACCTGTAATGTGTGAACATCCATGAATTCTAACACCTGCATCCTTAATAGCCTTAAGGGCTTTCACATATATAATTGTTGGGCGAATTAGCGCCTCTCCAAGAGTCTCACCTAGCTCATCATAGTAGGTATCAAGACTCTCCTTAGTCATCTTGAATACATTTCGAACAAGTGAAAAACCATTAGAATGAACACCACTTGAAGCGATACCAATAAGCACATCCCCATCAGCAATCTCTTCACCTGTGATTATATCCTTGCGATCGCACACGCCCACTGAAAAGCCAGCAAGGTCGTAATCATCCTCAGGCATAAGGCCAGGATGCTCTGCTGTCTCGCCGCCAATTAATGCACATCCAGACTGCTTACAGCCTTCTGCTACACCGCTAACTATTGTTGCTATCTTCTCAGGATAATTCTTGCCACAGGCAATATAATCTAGGAAGAACAGTGGCTCGCCACCGGCACATGCCACATCGTTAACACACATAGCAACTGCATCAATACCAATAGTATCGTGCTTGTCCATAAGGAACGCCAGCTTAACCTTGGTTCCGCATCCGTCTGTACCAGACAGAAGAACTGGGTCTTCCATGTCCTTGATTCCTGCCATTGAAAATGCACCTGAGAAGCCTCCCAAGCCACCAAGAACCTCTGGTCTCATTGTCTCCTTAACGCTAGCCTTCATAAGTTCTACTGACTTGTATCCAGCCTCAATATCTACACCTGATGATTTATAATCCATGATTTACTCCTATTCTGGCTTAAAGATTAACTGTCACCGCTCCTAATAAGCCACTTATGAGCGTCTTATGTACTCCATATGTCTATAAGCAACTCCACGCCACTAAGAATGTGGCTTAGGAGTTCTTATAGACATATGACCTTCTAATTCATCTTACAAAAATGCCTCATAACCTTCTGATTGCAGCTTATCATCCTTAGCTACGACGCCGTCCTTCATCTCTTTAGAATAATCGGCTAGTTTAGAAGCCAATGATTCATCGTTTGTTGCAAGAATCTTAGCTGCTAAGATACCTGCATTCATTCCGCCATTGATTGCTACTGTTGCTACTGGAATGCCACTTGGCATCTGCACTATTGAATAGAGTGAATCTACGCCACCTAGGTCTGATGTCTTCATAGGAATTCCAATAACAGGGCCTTCGAATAGTGCTGCGCACATTCCTGGTAAATGTGCTGCCTTACCGGCACCTGCAATTATAACCTTAACTCCTCTATCCTTAGCACTCTTAGCATATTCAAAAAATATATCTGGCTCCCTGTGAGCAGATATAATTCTCATCTCATACTCAATTCCAAACTTATTAAGAATATCAGCTGCCTTACTCATTACAGGCATATCTGAATCGCTTCCCATAACAATACTAACTTTCGCCATCTCTTATCTCCTTACTTTATTAATAGACTATGATTATACCACACATTAGTGTGAATTCCTAATCTAGTGGCACATTAAGTTCCTCGCAGCCTGCCACAACGAACTTGCCATCCTTAATGATAGGAATGCTGCTTCCATCAGGTAGCACCGCCTCTATTAGCGCCAGCTCCTCAAATGGCATTGTAACATCAGTATGACAGTTAAAATATGCCTTACTTACATCCTCATTACGTAGCGCCGAGCATTCATTCTCTCTTGCTATTATGGCCTTGCCATCAGGATTGTATGTCTTAACGTCCTCTTCATGTGAGTAGCATGTATCCCCAAATGCAAAATGAGGCCCTGTCTTTTCTGCAATTAGAATTGGCAGCTTATCCTCTATGTTATAGTCTCTTGCCATTCTATAGGCCGTTGTATTCGTTCCAATGGCGAACTCACCAATTGGTAGTGTGTCGTGACGGAATAACACATTTTCAAACATCATTCGCTTGCATTCAGCTTCATCATCGAAGTTAGAGCAGCTATAATCTGCCACCATTCCATCCTTAACCTCAATAACAAGGTCATTATATTGCAGCCCGTTAAGGAATACATGGCTTACATTAAGTGTTCCATTAGTCCCCTTAAGTACAGGTGATGTAAAGACTTCTCCAACTGGAATGTTAACATCAGCAACACAATTCTCAAATAACGTCTCAGCATCTGGATTCTTCAACGTATGCAGATTAACATTGATGTCCGTCTTGTTATCACCCTGTCCTAATACATGGACATGGTCTGCCTTGTCTAGTATATCAATAATAGCCTGCTGCATCCTTTGATATTTGTCATAATCAAGGGTGTTAATCTCCATTGTCTTGTCGAAGACCTTCTTGAAGAATGCCTCGTCTCCTATCTCTGGTATAGGAAATGCGATTATTGTAAAGGAATACTCATCTCTAGGTATGTATCTGTTGTTGATTTCTCCTACCTTGGAGATATATTCCACATTCCACTTGTTCTGCTTGTCAGTAAACTTATATGCACCCTTCTTATTAACAGGGGTAAAATCCTTCTCACCAAAGGTCTGAATTACTGCTGGACCTGCGAAGATTTTCGCCTTATCCGCGTAAGCCTTAAATGCCTCTTCAATAGCTTCCACCCTGCGATTGTAAAACCTCTTATCGAAGTAATAGCCCTTGTCATCCTTGTGGTCGTATAGCCACTGCTTATTCATGGAGCTAAGATATGCATTCCTGCTTCTTGCTCCCCCTTCGAAGGAGAACACTCCATCTCTGGCAAATATAGGCACTAGCCCTTGCTCCCTAAAGAGCTCCACACTCTTTCTTACAACTCGCTCAAAACCAATTGGATACTCCACCTTAACAAGTGATTTCTTAGACATATCCTTCCTAGCCGCCTCAAATCCCTTAACGAAGCCTCCCACATAGCAGGATGCAATACTATCAATCGCCTCCTGCGGCAGAGAATTAATATATCTTGCGAATTGAATATCATTCTCTGTGATATTAACGCCATAGGCATATAAATAATTGACTTTACTTAAGTCAGCATCACTTACAATATCATCAACTACTGTTACAGCATCACCTAACAATCTTGCAATAGTGTCAAATGTAAATACTTCACAATAATCGTGATAGAACCAGTAGATACACTCATTAATTCTGTGAGTAGCTGTTTTTATATCAGCCTCCTCACACAATTCATCCTCATATACTCCATATATTTCCAAGAATAACTCGCTATAAATGGTAATCAAATCAAGTCTCTTATCAACTGCCCAAGGAATCATTCCCATAAGCTCGTTATACAGAAATGACAGCTTGCCACCCAGCGAATCCCCTAATTTGTCCAATGCAAAGTCAACATTTAGATATGACTTGTCATAATTAATTATGTCCCTATAATAGTACATATTTCTATCGGCCAGCATCTCTAATTCATAGCCTTCAAGCTCTTTTAGTCCATCCTTTTCTTCATATAGGTCAATACATCTAATAATATGTTCAGATACCAACTCAAAATAAGGAGCATATTGATTAATATGCTCTCCCTTAATCTCTAATATTCTGCTTTTTGCAAGCTCCAGCCTCTCTTTTAGGCTGTCAATCTCGTCTAGTAATACTTTTCGCGCCATTAATTATCCTCTCAATCCAGCCAGCACGCGTAATCACGACCAGCACCCCTTATTTCTATGCAAATACAAGTCCGAAGAAATATAGTATTGCCCATGCAACCAGCGCAATAACTGGAATGGCAATACCGAATATTCTTGATATAAAGTTATAATTCTTCTGCTTGAATTCTCTACGTCCTATAACAACACATGGTATTGTTGCCAAGAAAAATACCATTCCCAAGCCTCCTACATAATTAGGAATTCTTCCACCTGACTCAATGGCGTATATTACTGCGAATATCAAGAATAGTATTGCAACCGCAGATATAACTGCCACAGTAATACTTGCGTTAGAAGAATTCTTGTTGGCTTCTGTTGCCCATTTTCGACGTCTATGTCTGTTATTCATTACACTCTCCTTAAGCTTAGGCTAAATGCTATTTGACGCCATACTCATCATAATATGCATCAATTGCCGACTTAATCTTATCGTCAATAACAATTCGTCCCTTGCACTCTTTATTGTACAGGTAGTCAACCACTTCCTTCATGGTAACAATAGCGTTAGCCTCAAAGCCGTACTTTTCTTTAATCTCATCAAGAGCGCTCATCTTGCCACCAAGACCAACCTCCATTCTGTTAAGAGATACCATAAGACCAAGAATTGTAACATCAGCAGCTCCCTTAACTTTAGGAACTGTCTCTTCCATTGATTTGCCAGAGGTTGTAACATCCTCTATCATAACAACCTTGTCGCCATCCTGGAGCTTATAGCCTAGTAGTCCGCCCTTGTCAGCACCATGGTCCTTAACTTCCTTACGGTCACAGCAGTACTTGATTTCCTTACCATATAGCTTCGAATAAGCCATTGCCGTAACAACTGCAAGTGGAATTCCCTTGTACGCAGGTCCAAATAGCACATCGAAATCATCTCCATAGGTCTCATGAATTGCCTTAGCATAATACTCACCAAGTCTTGTTAGCTGGCTTCCTGTAACATATGCTCCTGCATTCATGAAGAAAGGTGATTTTCTTCCGCTCTTCAATGTAAATTCGCCGAACTTAAGCACATCCGACTCTATCATAAAATCAATAAATTCTTCTTTATACATAACTATCCTTTCTCGGTGCAGCCTACTACATTAATCTCCTACCCATCTGTTCTGGATTAGTCGAGTAAATCATTGCTGTATCTCTTGTAATCACACCGCTTCTATATAGCTTCTCAAGACTACCATTCATTGTGCACATTCCTTCATCTGCACCCTGATATATTACATTATCAATCTGGTATATCTTCTCATCACGAATCATTGTCTCAATGGCAGGTGTAACCTTCATTATCTCAAATGCTGGTATTAAGTCACCATTTACTGTTGGCACAAGCTGCTGTGATACAACCGCCTTAAGTACCATTGACAGCTGTACTCTAATCTGAGCCTGCTGGCTTGCTGGAAATACGTCAATAATTCTGTCAATAGTCTTAGCAGCACCAATTGTATGAAGTGAAGATAAGAGTAACTGACCTGTTTCAGCAGCTGTAAGTGCTGTATGAATTGTCTCATAGTCACGCATTTCCCCGAGAAGAATAACGTCAGGTGCCTGACGAAGTGCAGCTCGAAGAGCAGTATCGTAATTCTCTGTGTCCTGCATAATCTCACGCTGTGTGATAATTGCCTTATCGTGAGAGTGAAGGAATTCAAGTGGGTCCTCAAGGGTGATAATGTGTCCCTGAGAACTGTGATTAATCTTGTCAATAATACAAGCTAGTGTGGTTGACTTACCACTTCCTGCAGGCCCTGTAACAAGCACCATACCCTTTCTGATATTAGCAAGGTCCATGATTGTCTCAGGAATGTTAAGTTTGCTGTAATCAGGCAGCTCGAATACCACAATTCTAAGAACTGCTGCATAGGAGCTTCTCTGCTTATACGCATTACATCTGAATCTTCCAACTCCTGGAATTGAGAATGAGAAGTCATCATCTCCTGTGGCCTTAAGCTTATCCATCTCTCTGTGAGCCTTCTCGTATATCTCACTAATTAAGTGAAGTGAATCATCTACTGACAAATGTTCTTCATCAGGAAGCGTCTTCATTACACCATTACATTTTGCAGTAACAGAAGAAGCAGGGATGATAAATACATCCGAACCACCCATTTCTACTGACTTCTTCAATATTTCTTCTATTCTCATAACCAACCTCCTACATATGTTATGTACCTAGCCTTCCCATACCGAAATTGGCTGGGATGGGTTCCACTCTGATGTATTCTCTAAATTAAATCTCTCAACTCTCGTCTGAGAACCTTCCAGATTAATCTGAACATGAATCATCTGTCTGTCATTAACCTTGACGCCATATTCTGCTCTGTTCTCATGAACAGTAACACCTTCTATGGAATTAGCAATATCTCCTGCACTTATTCCCTGTGCATGCATTGTGCTAATTCTTGCTTTAATCTCGTTAGCCTTGCCCTCAGCCTCATAATAATCTGACATGAATTCCAAGTTCTTATTAGCTAGTGTATCATCAGATTTGGCTGTAGACAATGCCAATACTCCAAGCGTTGTGAATACCACCACAACAAGCATCATTATAATTGTTGTAAATCCTATACCGAATCCCGTTCTAAATCTATTCATCTATTGCACCTGCCTTTCATACGCAGTTACATATGATAGTACCGTTCTGCCCTTCGTATCAACTACGCTGACATCTACGTGAAGGATTGGTAACTGTTCATCATTAGTTGCGTTAATCTTCTCTATAAAATACGCATCTTCCTCTTCACATAATTGAAGACTTTCATCATAGAAGAGAACCTTGCTACCTGCCGGCATTGTTCCTCCTCTATACTCATCCATCTGATTCTCAACAACTAATGTCAGTTCCGTCTTAGCCGAGCTTGCTGTCTCAACGCTATAGGACTTGGCAAATAGCTGTATAGTTATTACAGATGATATTGCGAAGAATAAAATAACTATTATTAATTCAATTAATACTGCATTAACTTTGCTAACCTTTTTCATCTACAGTGCTCCTGTATTTACACTTTTTTGAATGTAGTAATTCTTATCACCACATTTTATCCTTATATTGATATTCTTGCCTGACTTATCGACTATCATATTGTCAACATTGGCAATAGTATCTCCATAGCCTAACTGAATATCATTACCCTTGGTAAGATACTCCTTAAGCTTCCCATTATCTACATAAATCGCCGTCTTGAACTCGCTATTTCCCTCATTAGAAAGAAGCAGCACGTCCTTACCATTAACATTTACAACATCGATACCACCGTCGTAGTCGTTACTTCTAATCTTGTTCTCTAGGTACGAGATTGTTGTACGAATTCCGGAGTTAGTATCTACCCTGCTTGAAATGTTAGTATAGAACTTAATTCCTACAGCAACTAATACAAGGGAGAGAATTGCGAATATACTAAATATTAAGAACACCAAAATATTCTGTATAGAATGCTTTTCCTTCAAATCTATTCTCCTTTTACCTTCACACTAATGCTTGGCATAATATTAGATGCGAATACTTCATAATTAATATTAAAATCTTCCTCGTTGACGATAACGCCATAGTTATCTCTAACGTATTTTAAGCTTTCTGGATATCTGCCTTCAATTGCATAGCAGGTAACTGCTGCTTTACGAATTGCTTCCTCCTGTACCTGTGCCTGCTGCGCGTCTGCCTTGCTGGTCATGTTAGTAGACCAGAGGATAATGGCAAGAATAACTGCAATGAATGCAACTGGGGCAATGAAAGCTTTCCATAAGTCTTTCTTCATAAGCCTTTACCCCATGTTGTTTATAATTGTTATAAGCGGTAGCATTACTGATAGGAGGATTGCTCCAACAAGCACTGTCATAACTGCAACAAGTGCTGGTTCGATCCACGAAATAAGGTTGTGGATTCTTGTATCAACTTCCTCGGAATAAATCTCTGCAATCCTTTCAAATGCGTGGTCGCTCTGTCCTGTTGTTATACCAATCTGAACCATTCTTAGTGTCAGCTTGTCGAATAGCTCTGCCTCTTCAATTGCTGGTGCAAATGCTGTATCAGCATTTACAAGCTCGAGACACTTTTTAATCTTAACAACGTATTTCTCATCTTCTACAATCTTAGATGACATCTCAAGACATTCTGTAAGGTTATAACCTGAGCTTAGCATCATGGCCATTACAGATGCAAAACGCTCCGTTGCAATCTTATTTCTAATTCTGTTAACTGGCTTAAGTATCTTACCTGCTACATTAAGGGCCGCCTGCTTCTTATCAGACTTAAGCAATGCACCGAATATAATGGCAATAACAATGAGTACGAGTAGTATAGCAAGTATTACAATTCCAATAACAGTACATACTTCAATTACATCATTAGTAGTCTCAGAAAATGCTGCACCAAGGTTACGGAATACTTCTCTAAATATTGGAAGCACCTTGAGTACCAATAATAGTACAACAGCACCCATAACAACCATCATAATGGACGGCTGCAGCACAGCTGAACGCACCATCTCATGAATTCTGCTCTCTCTATCGTAGAAGCCAGCAAGCTTATCCATTACATTGTCAAGCTTACCTGCTCTCTCACCTACATTAATCATCTGGAGCATGTATTCAGGGAATATCTCAGCCTTGGCACAAGCATCGTAGAAGGTTGTACCCTTCTGATAATCCTCATTAATACTTAAGAAATACTCTTCGTATTTTGTTCCCCTATAGTTCTCACATACTGCTTCAAGTCCCTCATATAAAGGTACTCCAGACTTAAGAACCATTGCAATCTGTTCACAGAAAATCGATATCTCGTCTTCTGCAATTACTCTGTTACTACCCATTAACTCTAATACTCCTTTTCCATAGTATAATCTGATTCTTTATGACCTTTTCCATCCATTGTTGTGTCCATCCATTCCCATTTGCCATCTATATATACCTGGGACCATGAATGTGTTATTCCTTCTGGCTGAACCTTGCCTATTACAAGCTTGGTTGGGATTCCCTGGGCACGAAGCATGGCAGAGAACAGCGCACAATAGTCGAAGCATATTCCCTTCTTCGTCTTCATTGTCTCTTCAAGGTCAGGTAGATATCCGCTCTGTACAGTCTTGGCAAGTTCCTTGTCATAGGTCATATTATCAACAACCCAGTCGTATATCTTGTCAACCTTTTCCTTGTCCGATTTAAGTCCATTACATATCTCGTATGACTTGGCAACTGCACTTGCATCATTTGTATACCACACATATTGGCTTGGATAGATAAATACTCTGTTAGTATCATCCATATTAACATCAATATCAGCCTGATACAGTGGTGTATAATTAGTGCCGCCGGCGTTCTCTAGCACTCTTACCTTATATGTTCCATTTCCCATCTGAAGAGGGAAGAATACATATTGATTATCACCATTAATGTCGTAATTATAGCTACGATCGCCTAACATGACCTGTGCTTTGAGTTTATTTGATTTCGGTTCGCATTTTACAGCCACATAGCCATCCTTAACATTACTTGCGTCAATGGTAACCCCATTACCTGCATGAGTTACAGTACCAGGAGTCTCTGGCACAAGCACGTTAACTTTATAGTCTGAGCCTAACCCACTACCGTCTCCATCAGGGTCGATAGCAGTCGTTCCGCCATTTGAGCACCCGCAAGCACATAGAGAAATGGCAAGCACCAGAACTATCATAAGGCATGCAATCCGCCTTACCTTTCTATTCATAGTATTGCTCCTTTGATGTAATAGTCCACTAGTCTAAGCAGCCAAAACCTGCAGCACGATTTTCTTTATGAGTGCGCAGGTCTTTGGTGCTTAGACTTATGTCACTTAACACATCCAACTAATTCATTAATGTCTAATATATTATTCTTCTTCATATATTCTTCAATTCCATCTATAACCTCTAAGGTTGTATATGGATTGTTGAAATTACTAGTTCCAACAGCTACCATTGTAGCACCTGCCATAATAAGCTCAAGGGCATCCTCGTAGGTTCTGACTCCACCCATTCCAATAATAGGAATATTCACAGCATTTGCCACCTGATAGACCATTCTTACAGCCACCGGATGAATGCAAGGGCCACTCATGCCGCCTGTCTTATTATGAAGCACGAAGTCTCTGCGATTTATATCAATCTTCATACCTGTAATTGTATTGATAAGGGATACTCCGTCAGCTCCACCTGCCTCGGCAGCCTTGGCAATCTCTGTAATATCCGTCACATTAGGACTAAGCTTAATGATAACAGGCTGCTTAGCCTTCATCTTAATATCCTTGGTAATAAGCTCTACCTTCTTAGGATCAGTTCCAAGAGTAATTCCACCGGCCTTAACATTAGGACAGGAAATGTTAATCTCTAACATATCCACATCTTCATTAGCAAGTCGCTCTACAACCTCAACATATTCCGAAGGCTCGTGACCGCAGACATTAACAATAATCTTGGTATCGAACCCCCTAAGAAATGGAATGTCTCTCTTAATAAATGTATCGATGCCAGGATTCTGAAGTCCTATGGCATTGAGCATTCCTGCTTCAACCTCTGCAACTCTTGGTGTAGGGTTGCCTTCCCAAGGGACATTTGCCACGCCCTTAGTGGTAACGGCACCTAGCCTGCCTAAGTCGAAGAAGTCGCTATATTCAGTTCCTGAGCCGAAAGTTCCTGAGGCAACCGTAACCGGATTCTTGAACTCGACCCCAGCAATCTTAACCTTAGTATTCATACTTAGTACCTTTCCTTATTAGCACATTCTATTCCACTATATATTTATACTGGTAATTCTTCACTAAGAATATGTAACTGATTGATATTATATCTTATTCATAAACCTTTTGACGGGAACCGGTCTTCGACAGTCATCCAGACCACTCAGACCTATTTTCGGCATCCATGCCGAAAATTCCCCTCACTGAATCAATCACTAACATATTCTAAGCTTGAATTAATGTATAAATATATAGTGAAATACTATGTGCTTATAACAAAATATCTTCAGCAAGGAATACCGGGCCGTCCTTGCATACTCTCTTATTCTTCACGTTGCTGTGGTCATCTACTTCTGATGACTTGCATACACAGCCCAGGCATGCGCCAATTCCACAAGCCATTCTTTCTTCCATGGAAATGTAGCAGGTGATGCCTTTTACTCTTGCATATTCCTTGATACCCTTAAGCATTGGTTTAGGGCCGCAGGCTAAGATGACATCTGACTTGATTTTCTTAGCATTAAGAGCATTGATGACATTGCCTCTTGTTCCTACGCTTCCATCCTCTGTGGCAACGTATGATTTACACAGACTGCTTAGTTCCTCCTGCAAAAATGTCTCACTGTCTCTATAGCCCATAACAGCTGTAGTCCTAATTCCAAGAGCCTTAAGCTCGCAAGCACACTGTACCATTGGTGGGACACCTATTCCTCCGCCAACTAATGTGACCCTGTCCATTGGATTAATCTCATTAATTGGAAAGCCATTGCCAAGTGGTCCCATGATTTCAACCTTGTCGCCGCTTCTATAAGTAGAAAACTCCGCCGTACCTTTGCCAGCAATTCTATATACAACTCTAATAGACATGGCAGCCTTATCTACGAAGCAAATACTAATTGGACGAGGAAGCAGCTTGCTGTCGCTGTGGCAGAACATTGATACGAACTGCCCTGCCTTGGCAGTCAATGCAATATCTGTCTCTATCTCAAGAGAGTAGATATTAGTAGCAATCTCCTCTTGCTTTATAACATTTCCAAATGTCTTAACTATACTCATATTATTTACTCTCTTCCATTGTTACTTGTAATTGGTTATATGGAATAGTAATACCATTTTCATCAAGTGCGTATTTTACATCCTCGAAAAACTGCCACATTGTATCGAAATAATTATCCATCTCAACGAAGACTCTTACGCCAATGTCAACGGAGCTGTCACCAAGGTCATTAACGAAGACCTTGATCTCATCTTCCTTAATTCTCGTAGGAATGTCCTCGGCTACCTGCCTTATAATCTTCTTGGCAGTCCTAATGTCGTCCTCATAGCTTATGGCAAATGTCTTATTAATCATCCTCTTATTCTCAGTTGTAATATTAGTAAGAGAGGTATTAGCAAGGTTGCCATTAGGCACAACTACAATCTCATTCTGAATCGTTCTAAGCTTCGTATAGAAAATTGATATCTCTATTACAGTTCCTTCATTACCCTTGGTGTCCTCCACAATGTAATCACCCACCTTGAAGGGATGAAGTACCAATATTAGTACACCTCCTGCCAGATTAGCAAGAGATCCCTGAAGTGCAAGTCCTGCAGTCATAAGAAGTGACGCAAGGGCTGCTGCAACAGAAGTTGAAGTAACACCGAATAAATTAAGTATAAGAACAATAATAACTATATATCCAAGAACTCTTATAAGACTGTTAACGAACTGAATCGCTCCTGTCTCAGCTCCCTTTTTGTTAAGTGCCTTGGTAGCTATCTTATTAATTGCCTTAATAAGCTTCGCTCCTATAACCCAACATAGAAGAGCCAGAACAACAGACCAAAAGAAGCTCACTACTGTAGGAAGAAAGGATTCAAGATAAGTCTTAAACGCTCCATCCTTCAAATTACTAATTATTCCTTCAGTTATTGTATCCGCCATAACAATGCAAAATCCTTTGTTTTATATTCAACTATATATTATACCATAATTTACGAATTATACCCATAATACCTTAGGCAAAGTGTTGTTATATCATCAAATTGCTCTGCATCCCCCATGAATTCCCTTAGGTTCTCCCTTAAAGTAGCGTCAATTTCCTGTGGTGAATGTATGATATTATCATTTAACGCTGAAAGCATCCTCTCTAATCCGTACATTTTATCATCAACATTTCGAGCTTCTACAACTCCATCTGTGTAAATATATAACGTATCACCCTTGTTTAACTTAATCTCGTTAATTCTGTATGGTATGTCTTCTAATATACCTACAATAGAACTGTGGTTATCATCTAGAAGAACGAAACGAGAACCATTCCTACTTATTGCAGCTAGTTCATGGCCTGCGTTAACGAATCGAAGTACACCTGTATCTAGAACAAGAACTCCCACCCATGCTGTCACGAACATATCAGTGGCATTATCACGCACAAGAAGCTCATTAGCTTTATCTACAGCCTTATCAACTTCAGTGCCATGTATCATAATCTGGTTTTGTAACGTATTCTTAGCAAGAACCATAAAGAGAGCTGCCGATATTCCTTTATCAGATACGTCTCCTATTACAATAGCCAAATGATTGTCATCAACTAAGAAGAAATCATATAAATCTCCTCCCACATCTCTTGCCGGAGTCATGTCAGCATATATATCAAATTCCTTACGAGAAGAAATCTCAGAAGATACGCTAGGAAGCATTGCACTTTGAATCCTGCTTGCTGTATCAATTTCTGCCTTAACACGCTCCTTCTCAGCTGTTATAGCCTCATTTTCCTTAACATAACCCTTAAGCTTCCGATTCATTATTACCATGGAATCGGATAGAATCTCTATCTCATCCCCTGTGTGAACATCTATTACAATATCACTCTCTTGTTCAATCTGTTCAACCATAGTTGTTGCAGCAGTATTCAATTTCTCCAGGGGTTCTATAACTTTTCTCCTTAGAACGAAGTAAAAAGGAATCAACACTATTACCAGGACAGTTACAACACCAAGTAGTATATTTCTAAGTAAAGTAGGAAATATCATGTCAGAATATGGCATTATAATATCAGCCTCTACGAGAGCTACCACATTATTATCACTGTCATAAATCGGCGTAACATATGCAGCATAATTATTCGACTTGTATTGATATAGAAAGAAAACCTCGCTACCTGTATAGAATGCATTCAATACCTCGTCCTTAGGATACTCCTCATTATAATACCATACATCCCCTATCTGTCTATGTTCACCGGAACTCCTGACTTCCCACACGTAACGAATTCCTTCATCTTCAGGAACATATACATACAAATAATGAAGTGATGAATCATCTAACATTCTTTGCATCATTTCGTTTATATTTTCATAATACTGGTCTTTTACTTTTGACTCTAAGTACCCCTTTATGCTATCTCCTGAAATACTTTTAGATAATACCCTCGAATATGACTGGGCAAAATCGCGATATATTTGATTTTCGTGTTTATAGACAACAAAACCTGAAATAATTCCTATTTCCACAACAAGAGCGACCATTATTAATATAAGTTTAATCATGGATGTTCTTGCAAGTCTTCCCTTTTTTGCGCGACGATTATTTCCCTTTTTCATCAGCATACACTCTTTTTTCAGCTTTAAGTATCTTTTTCAACGTCAAAAAATTCTAACAATCCTGTAACGTGAAATATTTCCCAGACTTCATCATTTAGTTTATGAAGAACAATTTTACCATTGTTTTTCTTTAGAGTTTTATATGCCGCAAGAATAACTCTAAGTCCTGCAGATGATATGTATTCTAATTCTTCAAAGTCAAAATTTAAAGTCTTAACACCACTAAGTTCATTACTAAGAGCATCACTAAACATAGAAACTGTTGTAGCGTTTACACTACCAGATACCTTTACCGTTAGCTCATCGCCCTTTTTTTCTTTTGTTACTTTCATAAACTATCAAAGCCTCCTTTAATTAATCCTCAGGCATCTTCAGTACTACTACAGGAACCTTTACCTGAGCTGCAGTGGAATTGCCCTTTCTTGATTTATCTACTAGACGGTCCCACCAGCCTTCCTTCATAAAGACTACTTCGCAAGGATTAATCTGTGGTACCTGGTATCTAAACATACTATATAGACGATTCTCCCTACAGATTGCTTCATCTATAGCTTTTGTAAATTCTGCTTCATCCTTCGGCCTTCTCTTAGTTTCAACGCAGACCACATAGCATAGCTTCTTAGAATCAGTATACACCTGACATCCTACAAAGCCTAAGTTATCCTTCTCTACTACACTTCGAACAGCAGTGAGTAGAGCAGAACCCGGGGCTTTCTCCTGTACCAGATTGGCCACATCCGTAGATTTTGATACAAAATAAATATTCGGTGTATCACCTGTAAAGCCATCCACCTTGACATAATCCTTCAGGCGATAACGATATAATCCTCCATATGTAGTAATAAGAACATCATATATTTCTCCATCCTCAAGCTCGTGTGCAAGAAGAGTATCTCCTCCTGACTGGGGAACGAACTCGAAGAAGGAAGTAGCAATTGAAAGAGCTCCTGCTGGCGTATTTGGAATTAATGGAATATTAATCTTCGCTTCACTCGAACCATATCCCACATCAAAATATATTGTATCTTCAGGCAACAAGGGTTTGATTTCATCAACAAAAACACCAACACTACCACCCAACCAGAAGGACGCAACTGTAATATCCTTCCAATAATATCGAGGTATAAAACGATCTGATTTATATAGTTCTAGTAACTCATCTGCCCTCTTTGGATTAGGTCTTAAGGCTTCCCTTTCTTCTTCTTGAAGTTCCTTGGAAAGCTGATATTTATTAGTACCATAACGAATATCCTTAATAATATCCTCAGCGTTCTCTTTTGCACAATCAACAAAAATCGTCAACATATGAGCATTGTTACCCAGAAAGGCGCTAAGGTCTGAATGGGCCATAGTAAGTCGCATAATTGTATAGTAAAGTGCCTCGTCAGTTAGTTCCTCTACCACTAAAGGCGAATATGCAAAAAACCTTTTAAGAAGCTTGCTTGTGGAATTAACAGTACGACCCGATGCTGCACCTGCAGGAATTCCACCTTCAGTCATTTGGGCATCAGCAGCATTGAAGAAAGGAAATACTCTTCTAAGCCCCGCAGTTGATGTGTTAATAACCATCTCTATATAACGAATCTTTGTTAAAGCTTTTCTAGCTTCCTTCTCCATGGCACTCTCAGGAATATACTTAAATGCCCCTGTAGAGCCTGAGGTCTGATGGAAGAAAACTGCCTTTCCTGGGAAGCTATAATCAGCTTCTCCCTTCATAAGACGTTCAAATCCTTCCTTGTAATCTTCAAATCCAGTTACAGGAACCATTCTTCTATAATCAGACACAGAATGAATCTTATGGAAATTATACTTTCTTCCAAACTCAGTATTACGAGCACTTCGTATAATACTTGCAAGAACGAGCTTCTGCGCCGTCCTACAATGGCTATACATTTTGCGTTGTAGCTGTATACATTCTATTATGTTACACTCGTTTAACACTTCATGAGGAGCTCTTATCCTCATTTGCTCTTCATATTCTTTGAGCTTCCTATTGGAAATTGGTCTGTTTACCACACTCTTAAGGGCTTTATCAGCCGCTTTTGTACGCATTTTAAATGTCTTATCACTAATTCTCATATTATCATTTCCTTTGCTATTCTGATGCACCCTTTTCATACATCGCCTTATATAATCCACCTTGTCTTATTAACTCATCATGACTTCCCACTTCCTTAATATCTCCATCTACCATGAAAATAATCTGGTCAGCATTCTTAATGGTGTATAATCTATGAGCGATTATGAAGCTTGTACGTCCCTGCATCATTTTCTCCATCGCCTGGGTAATAAGAACATCCGTCTTAGTATCCACCTGGGATGTAGCTTCATCAAGAATAAGAATTGGAGGGTCTGCAATTACAGCCCTAGCAATTGCAAGGAGCTGCTTCTCACCTGCAGAGAGAGCAGAATTCTCATCACTTATTCTTGTATCATATCCCTTCGGCAGCTTCTCTATGAAGCTATCACATTGAACTGTCTTCGCAGCAGCAATTATTTCTTCACGCGTAGCATCCGGTCTGCCATAGGCAATATTCTCTGCAATGGTACCGTCAAAAATCCAAGAATCCTGTAGTACCATTCCAAAATTCTTACGAAGATTCTCCTTAGTCATATCAGTTGATTTGACACCATCTATTGCTATGCTTCCATCCCAGATATCATAAAATCTCATAAGCAGATTAATAAGGGTGGTCTTGCCTGCACCAGATGGACCTACAATAGCCATTGTCTGTCCAGGATGGGCGCTAAAGGATACATCCTTCATAAGCTGCTTATCTGCCACATAACCGAACTGTACATGGGTAAAATCCACTCTTCCCTTCATGTCCGTTATCTTAGCTAGTGCATTAGGGTCAACCTCCTCCTCTGGAGCATCTAGAAGTTCATACACTCTTTCTGCAGCCGTTAAGCCTGTCTGTACATTGTTCATTGACGACGACAAAGAAGAGAATGGGGTTCCTACCATATTGCCATAGAAGATAAATGCCTGGAATTCTCCAATTGTCAGATTATTATTAATTAGCATAATTCCGCCTATAATACATAGGGCAATATAAGATACATTATTAATCAATGTTGCCATTGGGATTACAAATCCCGACAGGAATCTACTAGATACATAGGTATCATAGAATACTTTGTTTTTCTCCTCAAATGACTCCATCTTCTTATTCTCACATCCGTAGGCTTTCATTAGAAGATGGTTGGAAAATGTATCACTTACCAGGGCGTTCAAATCACCAAGGGAATTATTCTGCTTACGAAACAGTCGATTAGTAACCCTTAGAATTAACATTAATAGTAGTATTCCTAACGGAAGAACAACTATATAAATCAGAGCAAGCTTAACATTAGTAATGAACATCATTACTATGAGACTAATCAAAAGCACAACCTGGCCAAGCAATGTTGAAACAGTTGACTCAAGAGAGTTGGACATGGCAACCATATCATTAGTCACACGTGATAATATATCTCCTACAGGATGTGTGTCCATATAGGACAAGGTAGTCTTATTAAGTTTCTGCTGTGCACGATTACGAAGAGAACGAATCAGGCTCTGGGATATTTTCACCATGTTACGATTGACGAATCCGTCCACTCCATATCCAATCAAGAACATAACTGCAAGAAATATACATTCCTTTATCAGAAGAGCTGTATCAAAGTTTCCTGACTCTGCAGATGCAGCAAGGCCATCTGTTATTCTACCTGCTATACCTGGCGCCACAGCAAGGCACACCTTCGCAATTGCAATAATAGCTATTGAGAAAAATAGTAGTCTCCTTCCACCTTTTCCAATATCCTTCAGGATGCGGGAAAGTGCGCTGCTTTTTTTCTTTTCTTTTGCACTCATTTCGCACCCTCCTCTAAATAACTCTGTGTACGATAAATCTCACGATACTCATCACAGCTTTGTAATAATTCCTCGTGACTTCCTTTGCCTACAATGCGTCCTCTGTCTAATACAATAATCTGGTCTGCATCCTTGATAGTAGAAATCTTCTGGGCAACCATGATAACAGTCTTACCATCAAGCATAGTCATAATCTTTTCTCTCGCCTTCTTCTCTGTTGCTGCATCTAATGCTGAAAATGTATCATCAAAGATGTAAACACTTGCATCCTTACAAACAGTTCTCGCAAGAGAAAGCCTCTGTCTTTGTCCTCCTGAGATATTAGTTCCACCTGGTGCCATCTTGGTATCAATACCATCTGGCATCTTATCAATCACCTCATCAAAGCAGGCCGCCTTAACTGCTTCTTCAATTTGCTCATCAGCCACATTACCATCATACATTGTAATGTTACTTCTAGCAGTATCCTCAAAGACCATTGCGCGCTGGGTTGCATAAGAGAAGGATTTGCGATATTCATCTAAATCCCTTTCTCTTAGGGAAACCCCGTCTACTGAAATATCTCCAAAGGTAGGTTCGTAAAAGCCCATTAGAAGATTCATTATTGTAGTCTTACCACTTCCTGTTGTTCCAATAAAGGCTGTCTTCTTACCTGCCTTGGCGGTAAATGACACATTTGCAATAACATCTGTTGCTCCAGAATATCCGAATATGACATCTGAAAATGTTATTTCACCCTGCTTAACTGGCTCAGTGCTCTTATTATTCCCTTCTTCTTCGTCGGCTCTAGCCTTCATATCTAGCAGTTCATTAATTCTCTTACATGATACAGATACCTTAGGAAGCAGGTTAACCATAACTGGTACAACCCCAAGACTTGTAATAAAGTATGCCAGATATTGAAAAATCAACAGCAAATCACTAATTGAAGCCATTCCTGCCCTTAGCTGTGATGAAGATGCCAAGTATATTATCACCACTGCCCAATTCATTAATACCATAGAAATTGGTGAAAGGAAGTTGATTTTAGCATTTGCAGAAATTGCCACATCATATGTATCATCATTAGCCTTAACCATCTTCTCCTCTTCAAGAGATTCATTCCTAAATGCACGAATTGTACGAACACCAGTAATTTTTTCCTTCATAAGAAGATTAATATAATCTATCTTGCCTTGTAGCTTTTCAAATAAAGGCTTAGAACGGGCTCCAAGATATATAAGTATAAATACTGTTATAGCAAATATTATAAATAGAATTGTAAAAAGGAGACGATTCATCCTGAAAATCAGCACAAGCATACAGACAATAATGATAGGGACCATCAAGGATGTACGCATTATATTAATTACAAGAATCTGTATCTGAGTTGCATCTGCAATTGTTCTTGTAAGAAGAGAAGATTCTCCAAATGTGGAGAATTCCTGAGGTGACAATGTAACCACTTTTTTATAGCAGTCTTCACGTATACGACATGTCATTTTGGCTACAATCTTCGCACTTAAATAAGAGGCAGCAATAGTACATGCCCCAACCAATAATGTAAATACAATCATCTTAATTCCAGAATGAATAATATAATCCATATCCTGTCGTCCAACACCATTATCAATGATGTTCTTCATCTCTTTCATTAAGAAAACTGTCTGTATAATAATCTGCAATGCAACAAATACTATATTTAAAATAACTAGCAGCTTGTTTTCTTTGAAGTATCTGCCTAACAAACGTATCATCTCTTACTCCTTCGTATTAATGCCTCTAAGTGCATTATACACTCCTTCAATATTCGCCCATGTCACATCAGAAGGCCTCTTAAAAATACTATCCTTCATAGCTTGTTTCGTCATAATATCATTAAAGAGCTTATTCAAATATTCTGTATCAATTCTTATTCCAAGATTGCGCTCCATAATCTTGAATATCTTATTCTCACCAGCCAACTCATCTGTATATGATGAAAGTGGATAGGTTGTAAAATGACTATAGTGATCATCTGTATGAGTAACAAGAGGAATGATTTTTGCTTTGGTAATTTTCGCTCTATTATTACCTTTCGTAATCTCTACATCTGCCATTCCACCAAGCATTGTCCCCTGATTAACCTGACAGGAAATATAATTACCAAGAGAAAAAATACAAGGAACCTTACGATTGTCCAAGGTTGTAATTACAGTCATATTCTGTACAACATGTGGATGTGTACCAATAATAATATCTGCACCAGCATTTGCAAAAATAAAAGCCCACTCTTTCTGAATGTCTACAGGCTCGTAGAGATACTCACATCCCCAATGAGGAAATACCGCAACGATGTCAGCTATTTTCCTTGCCTCTTCAATCTGCTTTTTAATTCTGCCCTTGGTATAACCCTTCATTACATCCACGCAATAGGAATGGGAAGGCATAACAGGATGATAATTCAAGGTTGACGTATAATTAAGAATTGCTACTCGTATACCATCTCTTACAACTACACGAATCTTCTCCTGGTCCTCTTTGCTGGTATGAATACCTGTATAAACAATATCCTTATCTTCCTGCCTTCTCTCCCAGTATGATACTGTATCGCAGATAGCCTTGTAGCCTTTGTCAAGGGCATGATTAGATGCATGGGTAACAACATTGAACCCAGCGTCAATAATAGCATCTCCCACAACCATTGGACTGCCAAATGCAGGAAAAGAACTAACTTTATTCTCATCCTCCACAAGAATTGTTTCCTGATTGATAACAGCTATCTCAGCTTCATTTATCAATCCTAAGATATGTTCATACATTCCATGAAAATCATATCCACCCTCTGTAAGACGCGCTGCCTCATATAACTGTCTATGTATTAAATTATCGCCAACAGCTCTTAATCGTATAGTATTCATATATTAGCTATTCCTTTCAGTCATACTTCTCCTGTAATCCAAAGAAAAAGTTATACTTCATTGGAGTATCAATAACACGCACTGGCTTTAACTGGTTCGCAGAAACTCCCTTAAGAATCATCATATCTCGGTAAAGCTGATATGTCTCCTGCTGCAAAAGCACAAGCTCTGCTGGCTTTAACACTCCATTTCTTACTTTGTCACCATATGACGGATTGGCCTGCATCAGCTTACCGTCAATAACATCTCTTAACTTAGGAATGTCTTCCTTAGGTACAATTCTATCTGGCTCCATTAAGAACACATAATGGCCTGGCTTAGAATCATCATCACCATAGATACTATAATCGTTAATGTTAACTCCTGTTTCCTTACAGAATTGATAAACAGACCAGTCTAGAGCTTCCTGATTAGTCTTCTCACCTGCAATTGACATTGTCTGAGACTTGCGATATATGAACTTAACCATAGGTGATTGATTGTAATATCCTGTTACACGTATCACATCCTTGATTCGATAACGGTAGAAGCCAGACAGATTTGTTATTACAATTTCATACTCCTCGCCAATCTCTAGTTCATCAATAGTAAGGGTCTTCGAGTCATCCTCGTTCTTAACAGGAATGAATTCATAGAATCCACCCTCTGGTATCAGCACATAGGAAGTATCCTCTGCATGACGCGCTGTTGCGAATAAGCCTTCAGAAGCAGCATACATCACATTATTAAACGGTATATTCTTGCCTGTATATCGACGCATTTTCTTTGTATATGCAAAGAATCCGCCTGTACCTATACTTGCAATCATCTGAACCTTAGGCCAAATTCTTGGAATAATACAATCTGTGCCCTTCTTAAATTCTCTCATAAGCTCCCTTGCTCTATCAGGATTAGGGCTAAGGTCCTGAGACAATTTATCACGCAGGTTCTGAGGAATCTCAATCTCCTTATTAATACGACCATAATATATATCCTTGCATAGCATCTTGTAGTTGGCAGTAATATAATCCATCATATCTACTAGAGATGTAATAAATGCACCATCTAGAAATATAATATCTCTTCGCTCTAAGACAAATCTTGCTCGAAGGTATTTAAGGTCCATATCATATTCTGGAGAAATAATATCCCATGGTGGAGTAAGAATATATTCAACAATATCTTTAACCTGCTTTAATAAATTTCCAGAAATAGCACCCTTAGGAACACCCGTAGGTGTCTCACGGAATTTCAACTCTAATGTATTGGCTCCATAGCCCAGCTTTAATGGACGGTATTTTGTGGTAATGTAGTACTCATTCATAACGCCGAATACCATAGCCGAGCCATACTTGGAATACTTATCTAATTCCATCTGTGACACTGGAATGTGCTTTGGCACACCTACACTTCCAGAGCTTAGCGCATAATGCTTTGGCTCATCTGACGTTATAAGGTTCTTCTCACCCTTTTTTACCATACGACGAATATATGGCTCATAAGTATCATACTCAGAAAAGGGCACTCGACTCTTATATTCGCTTATGCTCTTAATATCAGCGAATCCATATTTTTTTCCATATTCTGTATTAGCATTTTTCTCAAGAAGGTTCATTAAAGTTTCCTTCTGAAGCTTTACTGCCTTCTCAGAATTCTTATCAAGGTCATGTACTGCGCGTCTGCCACGTTCCATCATAACATTAACAACTACTGCATTTATCACCTTGTCTCTTGCCTTCTTAATTTCCTGTGCAACTAGTTCTTTCATATTCCTTTAACTACCTTTCAATCTCGTGAATAAACAGTCCGCTTCTTAGCTTAGGCTCAAACCATGTTGACTTAGGCGGCATTAACCTTCCTGCGTCTGCCACTGCAAATAATTCACTTATATCAGTTGGATACATTGCATATGCAACCTTAGCATCCACACTGCATCTTCTCTCTAATTCCTTAAGACCTCTGATGCCTCCAACAAAATCAATTCTGTCATCTGTCTTAGGGTCCTTAATATCGAAAAATGGCTCTAGAATAAGCTTTTGAAGAAGGGAAACATCTAGTCCTTCTACAGGATCATCGCTTCTATATTCATACTTGATGTCATATAGATACCATTTGCCATCTATATACATACTTACTTCGCCCTTCTTAGAAGGCTTGAGCTCTGATTCACCCTCCTTAAGCAATACAAAGCAATCCTCCATCTTATCAAATAATTCTGAAGTGCTATGAGAATTCATGTCCTTAAGAACTCTGTTGTAATCCATAATCATAAGCTCTGAATCAGGAAATAGCACTGATAGGAAATAGTTAAATTCCTCATCACCGCTGTAATTAGGATTAGCCTCTCTACGCATCATGCTAACCTTAACAGCAGATGCTGCTCTATGATGACCGTCAGCAATATATATGCTGTCCGTCTTCTTGAACTCATCATAGATAGCCTTAATATCATCCTCACCATCTATAAGGAACACTCTGTGTCTAACACCATCATCAGCCACGAAATCATACACTGCATCGCCTTTCTTAACGCGGCTAACCACCTCATCAATAGCTTCCCTATCCCTGTAAGCTAGGAATATTGGACCTGTCTGGGCACTGCAAATGTTAACATGATTAATCCTGTCTGCTTCCTTCTCGGCTCTTGTATTCTCATGCTTCTTGATAACCTCATTAACATAGTCATCTACTGAGGATGCCGCAACGATACCAGTCTGTACGCGGCCGTCCATTGTAAGCTCATATACATAATAGCAAGGCTTGTTATCCTTAATGAATCTGCCATCCTTAATCATATTCTGCAATAGTTCATTAGCCTTGGCATATACCTTATCAGAATACAGGTCTATATCATAATCAAAGTTAGTCTCTGCTCTGTCTATTCTAAGAAATGTATCATCCTTACCCTTGACAGCTTCCCTAGCTTCCTCTCTACTATACACAT
>ONCT01000060.1 GCA_900316395.1 uncultured Lachnospiraceae bacterium
AAACATCAATCACGATATGAAGAATAAAGAAATCAAATTTTTATTAAGCAGTCTGCTGCCTAATAAGATGGTGGGTTGCTTCCTAGATATGTTAAATGTTGATGAACACCTAAAGCTTAATGAATTTACCAAGGAAATGAGAAGTCATTTGTTAGAGCTGCTTAAAGCCTTCCCATTTACCATAACTAAGCTTAGAGGATTCAAAGAAGCCATAATTACACAAGGTGGAATAGACGTAAGCGAGATTAATCCTTCAACAATGGAATCTAAGAAGGTTAAGGGATTATATTTTGCAGGAGAAGTAATTGATATTGATGCATTGACAGGTGGGTTTAATCTACAACTTGCATTTTCAACAGGACATCTTGCAGGATTGTCTGCAAGTGACTATAATTAATACGCCCTAAGGAGGATATAGTATGAGCATGAATATTGCTATTGATGGACCGGCAGGAGCAGGAAAGTCAACAATTGCCAAAAGAGTTGCAAAGGAAATGGGATATATCTACGTTGACACTGGAGCAATGTATAGAAGCCTTGCTCTTTATTTTATTAGACTTGGCATTGATAAAGATGATGAAGCAAGAATAAGTGAGGCAGTTAAGGACGCTGATGTAACAATTAAGTATGTTAATGGAGAACAGCAGGTTCTTCTTAATGATGAGAATGTTACAGGGTTAATTAGAACTGAAGAAGTAGGCAATATGGCTTCCGCATCTAGTGTGTATTCATCAGTTAGAAGTAAGTTGCTGGATTTACAACGTAATTTAGCTGCAAGTAATGATGTAATAATGGACGGAAGAGATATTGGCACTTGTGTTCTTCCTAATGCACAGGTTAAAGTATTTCTTACAGCCTCTGTCGATACCAGAGCAGACAGAAGATATAAGGAATTAGTTGAGAAGGGTGAGAATCCTGACCTTGACAAGATTAAGAAGGATATTGAGGAGAGGGATTATAGAGATTCTCATAGAGAAAATGCTCCTCTAAGGCAGGCAGATGATGCAACACTAGTTGATTCCTCTAATATGTCAATTGAAGAGGTTGTTGATGCTATTATTAATCTGTGTAAGGATAAAATGTAGGAGAGATTATGAAGGTTGAGGTAGCTAAAAGTGCTGGCTTTTGCTTTGGAGTGAAGCGTGCAGTAGATATTGTCAGAGAACAAATTGATAAGCATGGTGACTTACCAATCTATACATATGGCCCTATAATCCACAATGAAGAGGTTGTTAAAGATTTCGAAAGACAGGGTGTTGGTATAATAGAAGAGGGAGTGGATTTATCTAACTATAAGCCTGGAATTGTTATAATTAGGTCTCATGGAGTTGCAAGATGTGTTCAAAAACAACTTGAAGAAGCAGGCTTTACAGTTGTTGATGCAACCTGTCCATTTGTTAAGAAGATACACAGAACTGTTGAAGATAAATCTAATGATGGATATCATATCGTAATAATTGGTAACCCTAATCATCCTGAAGTAGAAGGTATTGTTGGATGGTCAGATGGCGAAGAAGTTGATGTGATTTCAACCCTTGAAGATGCTAATAATTTCGCCTATGATGGCAACAAGAAGATATGTATTGTAAGTCAGACTACTTTTAACTATAATAAATTTCAAGAATTTGTTGAAATCATAGAGCAAAAAGGGTATGATATAATTGCTGTGAATACAATATGTAATGCAACTTTTGAACGTCAAAAGGAGGCAAAGGAGCTTTCAGCGTTAGTTGATATGATGTTGGTTATTGGCGGTAAGACTAGTTCAAATACACAAAAATTATATGAAATATGTAGCAAAGAGTGTGACAAGACTTACTATATTCAGACAAAGGACGATTTAGATTTGTCGGTTATTCAATCCATTGATTATGTTGGTATTACAGCAGGGGCATCAACCCCAAATAATATAATTGAGGAGGTTCAAAAACAATGTCAGAAATGAGTTTTGAACAAATGTTAAATGATTCTTTTAAAACTATAAGAAATGGAGAGGTAGTCGAAGGTTCTGTTATTAGTGTAAAACCTGACGAGATCGTGCTTAATATCGGTTATAAGTCTGATGGAATCATTACACGTCGTGAATATACTAATGACGATAATCTGGATTTAACAACAGTTGTTAAAGAAGGTGATACCTTAGAAGCTATCGTAACTAAGGTTAACGATGGCGAAGGACAGGTGCTATTGTCTTATAAGAGACTTGCACAGTCTAAGGGTAATGAGAAGCTTGAGAAGGCTTATGAGAATCATGAAGTTATAACAGCTACTGTTACACAGATTCTTAATGGTGGACTTGGCGTATTAGTTGAAGAGACTAGAGTATTTATTCCTGCAAGTCTTGTATCTGATACATTTGTTAGAGATTTGAATCAATACAAAGACCAGGAGATTTCATTTGTAATTACAGAATTCAATCCTCGTAAGAGAAGAATTATTGGTGATAGAAAGCAATTACTTGTTGCTGAGAAGTCACAGAAGATGGAAGAATTATTAGCAACTCTTAAGGTTGGAGATGTTATTGAAGGTAAGGTTAAGAACGTAACTGATTTCGGTGCATTTATTGATCTTGGTGGAGTTGACGGACTTCTTCATATATCTGAGATTTCTTGGACAAGAGTTGATAATCCTAAGAAGATATTATCAGTTGGTGATGATGTTAAGGTATTTGTTAAGGAGATTAATGGTAACAAGATAGCATTAAGCTGTAAGTTCCCAGAGGATGATCCATGGGCTAATATTGAGAAGGATTTCCCTGTTGGTTCTGTTGTTAAGGGAACTGTTGCAAGAATGACTGATTTCGGTGCTTTCGTACAGATTGCAGATAATATTGATGCATTACTTCATGTGTCTCAGATATCTAAGGAGCATATTGCTAAGCCTTCAGATGTATTGAAGGTAGGACAGGAAATTGAAGCTAAGATTACTGATTACAAAGAGGAAGGTCATAAGATTTCTCTTAGTATGAAAGCATTACTTGAAGATAATGAGCCTAAGGAAGATGCATCAGATGACGATGCTGATGTTGCTGATGTTGATATCGAGAAGGTTGCCAAGGAATTAGAAGAAAAAGAGTAGGATTGTGATATATGGATAAGTACGAAGATTTTAAAAAAGATGTATATAATCTTACTAAGATTGATCTGAATGCATATAAAGAACAGCAGATGAAGCGTCGAATCGATAGTCTTATCTTTAAGCATAACTGCAAAACATACAAAGATTATGTTAATGTTATAAAGAATGATAAGGATGCGTTCGAAGAATTTGTTGGTTTTTTGACAATCAACGTGTCTGAGTTCTATAGGAATCCAGAGCAGTGGGAGTTATTCGTTAATGAA
Organism: uncultured Lachnospiraceae bacterium; assembly: GCA_900316395.1. Taxonomy (GTDB): domain Bacteria; phylum Bacillota; class Clostridia; order Lachnospirales; family Lachnospiraceae; genus RUG191. The sequence continues at coordinate 3,342 of ONCT01000060.1, forward strand.
TTTGTCCCAGAGCTAATAGAGAAATTTGGTAAGAGACTTACTATATGGTCTGCTGCATGTTCTACAGGCGATGAGCCATATTCTCTTGTAATGGCTTTATCTAAGTTCCTTGATTTATCGCAGATTAAGATTATTGCAACTGATATTGACAAACAGATTCTTGCTCAGGCCAAGGTTGGATTATATAGCGAGAAAAGTATTGCCAATGTGCCAGCTGAATATAAGAAAAAGTATTTTACCAAGGTTGGCCCTTCTTATCAAATTGATGAGAAGATTAAGAAATGTGTTGATTTTAGACAGCATAATCTATTAAGAGATAAGTATATTGATAATTGTGACTTAATTGTATGTAGAAATGTTCTCATATATTTTACTGATGAAGCGAAGTTTGAGGTTTATGGTAAATTCGCTCAGTCCTTAAAGGAAAAAGGCATCTTATTTATTGGTAATACAGAGCAGATTATTGATTATGCAACCTTAGGTTACAAGCGTAGATATTCATTCTATTATGAGAAGAAATAATTAATAATACTCCAGAAGCTATACGGCTTCTGGAGTTTTTATATTTTATGCTTTATTAAGTTTATTGCATAGTTTCTAATATAATCTATATCTTCCATGTGAGAAGATATGTCTATATAACATTTCTTGTCGTTATAAGAGTGAGTAAATAGCTTCTCGTTTTCAAATAGTTTTTTATTAAATGCCGGTAAAAATGTACCCTCAGCTGATAGAAAACAGTTTTCCTTTGTCGCTTTAGTGGCATATTTCTTGTTTTGTGAATCTAATAATTGCTTAGGAATTATTGCATTTTCATTTTCAATATATACATAATTCTTATAATCATTAAGATAATATCTTAATGTGTCAGTAGTAGGTCTTAATTCAATATTAACTTTATCATTCTCAAATACAATGTAATAATAAGGGCCACTAATGCTGAATCTTTTAGGTAATGAAGTGTTAAGAGACAGAGTCAGCAATATATTATTGTCCTTATCTAGTGACAATTCATTAGCATCTGCCTTTTCAATGTTCTTAGAAATGCTGCTATATCTTAAAATGGTTAGTATGTCAGCCATCCCTTTGACATCTTCAAGGTTATGTGTAATCAGATTGTTATAGCATTCTTCGTCCTGACACTGACAGTATATTTTATAGTGCTCTATTAACTCGCCGCCATTATATTTATCATCTCTATCTAGCCCAAGAAAACTTTCAATTGTTTTTTGCTTTAGATTATTAAGCTTTAGAAGGCTCTTTAAGTATTTACATTCCTTGTATATATCAAGATGGTTATATGCTTTAAAATCATATTCGTAGCCAAAGTGATTCATTCTTTCCTTGATAAATGGAAAGTCGAAGGATAACCCATTAAATGTAATAAAATCAGTAATGTCATTTGAATACTTTTTGAATTCTTCTAATACGGTTTTCTCTTCATCAGGGTTTTCTGCAAATAGAAGAGTGACATCTAGAGAATCATCAATCATTCTGGCAAGACCTATCATATAGATTTGATTATAATCTCTTGAGAAACCGGTAGTTTCAATATCCAGAAGACAAGAGTGGTCATTTAAGTATTTTTTCTCAGGACTATCTATTTTTTTGTGGTATTTTTTGTTAATTACTTCCATAAATCACATTTTAGCAAAAAAATATATAAAAATGTGCAAAAAATAATACAAAAAAACAACTAGTTATTTTATTAACAGGCAATAAAGTGTTATAATATATATTAACTGTGGTTATATCACAAAATTATGAAAGAGAGGAAAACAGTTTATGGGTTTAATGACGTTTAAAGGTGGCGTCCATCCATACGATGGCAAGGAATTTTCTAAGGCCAAGCCAGTTCGCAAATTGCTTCCTAAGGGTGAACTAGTATTTCCCTTATCACAGCATATAGGTGCACCTGCATCTCCAATTGTGAACGTAGGTGATTATGTACTTCGTGGCCAGAAGATTGCGGAAGCTGGTGGCTTTGTATCATCACCAATCTTTTCATCAGTATCTGGTACTGTTAAGGCTATTGAGCCTAGACGTGTTGCTGTAGGTGATATGGTTAATTCTATCGTTATTGAGAATGATGGTGCTTATACTGAGACAGGATTTAGCAAATGTGAGGATTTCACCAAGCTTTCTAACGAAGAGATTATTAACAAGATTAAAGAGGCAGGTGTAGTAGGTATGGGAGGTGCTGGCTTCCCTACACATGTTAAGCTGTCTCCAAAGAATCCAGATGATATTGATCATATTATTGCTAACTGTGCAGAGTGTGAGCCATATCTGACAGCGGATTATAGAAGAATGATTGAGAATCCAGAGAAGCTTGTTGGTGGAATGAAGGTAGTATTACAGTTGTTCCCTGAAGCTCTTGGTGTATTTGGTGTTGAGGATAACAAGCCAGATTGTATTGAGAAGCTTACTGAGCTTACTAAGGATGATGAGCGTATGGTTGTGGTTCCTCTTAGAACCAAGTATCCACAAGGTGGTGAGCGTCAGTTAATTTATGCTTGTACTAAGCGTGCTATTAATGCTAAGATGCTTCCTGCCGATGCAGGCTGTATTGTTGACAACGTTGAGACTCTTGTAAGCATTTACAATGCTGTTGTTGAAGGAATGCCTGTAATGAACCGTATATTTACTGTTTCTGGTGGTGCTGTATGTGAGCCTAGAAACTATGATATGTATATTGGTACATCCTTCGAAGAGTTCTTAGAAGAGTCAGGCGGCTTTATGAAGGATTGTAAGAAGATGATTGCTGGTGGTCCTATGATGGGATTCGCCCTTAAGGATGCTAAGATTCCTACAACCAAGACTACATCAGCACTTGTATGTCTTGATGTTGATGAAGCATCAATGTATACTGCATCTAATTGTATTAATTGTGGTAGATGCGTTGAAGCATGTCCTGAGCAATTAGTACCTTCTAAGCTTGCGAAATTCGCTGAGACAGGACGCAAGGACGAGTTCGAGAAGTGGTACGGCTTAGAGTGTGTTGAATGTGGAAGCTGTACATTTATGTGTCCAGCAAGAAGACATCTCGCTCAGTCAATTAAGACTATGAAGAAACAGATTCTAGCAGATAAGAGAAATAAGAAGTAAGGAGGTAATTAATTAAATGGATAAAATGTTTAATGTAACGTCATCTCCTCACGTTCGAGGCAGGATGGACACACAAAAGATTATGCTTTGTGTTCTTATTTCCTTAATGCCAGCTACATTATTTGGAATTTATAACTTTGGATATAAAGCATTAATTATTATTCTAGTTACAGTTGCAACCTGTGTATTATCAGAATTTCTATTCAATCTTATTGTTAAGAAGGATAATACAATTAAGGACCTTAGTGCTGTTGTAACAGGATTATTATTAGCACTTAACCTACCTCATACATTGCCATGGTGGCAGGCTGTAATAGGTGGTGTATTTGCTATTGTAGTTGTTAAAATGTTATTTGGTGGTATTGGTCAGAACTTTATGAATCCTGCATTAGGAGCAAGATGCTTCTTGATTCTTTCCTTCACAAGTTCTATGACCAGCTTTACATATGATGGTATTACAGAAGCTACACCTTTAGCAATGCTTAAGAATGGCGAGAGTGTAGAGCCACTTAAGATGCTTCTGGGTACTGAAGCAGGTACAATTGGTGAGACATCAGTAGTATGCTTACTTATTGGTGCTGTTTTCCTATTATTAGTAGGAATTATTGATATTAAGATTCCTGCTGCATATATTATTACATTCTCATTGTTTATCGTATTATTCGGTGGACATGGTTTTGATGCAACATTTTTAATTGAACATCTATGTGGTGGTGGTTTAATGCTTGGTGCTTTCTTTATGGCAACAGATTATGCTACCAGCCCTATAACTCCACTAGGTAAGATAATATTCGGAATTTTGCTTGGTATTCTTACTGGAATCTTCCGTATATTCGGTTCTTCCGCAGAGGGAGTATCATATGCAATTATTATTGGTAACCTTGTAGTTCCTCTAATCGAGAAGGCTACTATTCCAAGAGCATTTGGTATTACTAAAGTAAAGGAGGTAAAGAAGGATGAATAAAATCGTCAAAGATGCATTAGTTCTAACTCTTATTACTTTAATTGCTGGTTGTGCCTTGGGTTTAGTTTATGAGATTACCAAGGAGCCTATTG
>ONCT01000056.1 GCA_900316395.1 uncultured Lachnospiraceae bacterium
AGCCGATGTGCTTGCGCTTGCTGATGCACTCTCTGAAGCTGATGTACTTGCACTTGCCGACTCACTGTCTGCCATCGACTGACTTGCACTTGTAGAAGCCGATGTACTTGCATCTGTTGATGCCTGCTCACTAGCACTTGCCGACTGGCTTGCGCTTGTAGAAGCCGATGCACTTGCTGACTCACTATCTAATAATGAAGTGCTTGCACTTGTAGATGCTGATGTGCTTGCCTGTGCGCTTGCAGATGCTGATGCGCTTGCACTTGTTGATGCTGACTCACTTGCGACAGCAGAAGCCGAATTAGACTCCTCTGTACTAGCCTCAATTGAAGCTGATGTTGAAGCTTCAACACTAGCTTCCATTGAATCCTGTGCTGAATCAATTGTGCTTGTTTCTTCTGATAATATAGTTGACTCTGACGCAAATGTAGATGCACTGTCAGATTGACGTCCACTCATTGACTCGCTTTGACTGGTTAAGTCACTCACATCAGTCTTATAATCATAATAATCATCGAAGTTGTGGAACTCTGCGTCCTCAATCCTCTCATATACAGCTCCGGATGGTCCAACAACTACATCTAAGTAATCCCATTTTCCAATTATCCACCAGTTATGAGTTGGGGCTGCAAAATGTATTTCGCCATATCTATCCTGCCAGAACTCTGCACCATCAAGATATGCTTTTCTTCCATTTATTAATATCTGAACATGATTATCATTTTCAGTCTTTCCTATATATTCAATAGGACCATACTTTGTAACAATTCCATAATAAGCACCCTCGTACTCATATACGAGATTGCCATCAATAAATACCTTGTTACCAGAATTATAGTTATAATCTACGAAAGAAGCATCCTTAATTTCGCCATCTTCTATATAGAATCCAGACATATCCACGTAGATAGTTCCATCTTCTAATACGTAGCACAGGCTGCCATCAACCTCAGTTGACTTAACCTCGTAGTTGTTAGAATCCGAATCGGATACAACATCATAATCGTAATATATAGTATAAGTGTCAGTTGCGGCATCATATATTAATAGGTTACCTTTGTCTGTATGATATGCTTTCTGCGTATCTGTAAGACCATCTAGGATTGACATTATAGTACTTGCATCTTCTTCTCCAAATGTTGCAACAGTACTATTGTACAAAGAAGTTGATCTGCTCTCCATTGCACTGGCAAATTCAGAGTATTCTGGATCAATCTCTGTTGATGCTTCAGCATCATTATTTGCCTCAGATTCTGCAGTAGAAGAAGAATCGCTAACAATCTCTGATTCTGAATCAACTGCTGATTCACTTGTTTCCTCTGCTTCTGATTCAAATGCTGATTCACTTGTCTCTTCTGTCTCTGAGTCAAATGCCGACTCACTTGTTTCTTCTGTCTCTGAGTCAAACGCTGATTCACTTGTCTCCTCTGTCTCTGAACTTACAGTAGACTCACTGTCAACCTCTGACTCAACAGCAACATCGCTTGCGATTTCAGATGTAGATTCAACTTCTGACTCAACATCACTTGTGATTTCAGATGTAGACTCAACTTCTGATTCAATGTCTGAAGTATCTTCACTTGTAACTTCACTAGCTGATGCCACATCCCCTGTATCAACTTCTGAAGAAGCCTCACTAGGTGCATCTGATTCAACAGCTGTGTCTGATGCAGACTCACTTATGAACTCACTAGCTGATTCTGAAGCAGATTCAAGATAGTCCACATCAAGTAAGGACTCGGAACCCACCTCCGACTCTTCTAGCTCTGCAGCAAATACAACATCTGCCTCAGGAATTGCACTAGCGCCACCTGCAACAATACCAGCAGCTGCAACTCCTTTTAACATTCCCTTCATCTTACTTTTTTTCTTCATAATAATGTACCCCTTTTCTGACACTATTTTACCTAAAAACCTATTATGTCTAACATTATATCACGATTCGTGCTCAAAATGTGGCTTAAACCCTTGTAAAATCGTGCTTTTTAGCGTTTTCAGAACATCTCACAATCCAGATTTCCCTTATTTCAAGTATAATATGCATTTATCACAAAAAAATTTTTACTCGTACGCTATATATAACCCATATTATAATTTATGTCAATTATAATAAACATTATATTAAATCTAGTTATAATTTTATTTCACTTTTAATAGACATATTATGAACTATGTCTGATATATTACGCAATCCTACCATCCTGTCGAATAAAGAAACACCCCTCATAACATTTACCATATTAGCAATGCTATAAGGGGCATTATGTTTACTCAATCTATTCTATTACTTAGACTTAATACTGTTACTATTAATAGAGAATGTGAAGTATGTATCTGGATAAGGTTCGTTCTCAAGAGTGAAATGCCACCACTCTTCAACTAGCGGCTTAAATCCATGTGACAACATTGCTTCTCTAAGAATCATTCTATTATTATATTGCTCATCTGTAATACCTCTGTAATCAGGATGACTTAGCTCACCGAAGAAATCAAATGTGCCGCCCATATCCACTTCCTTCTCCGTATTCATATCGAATAAAGTAAGGTCAACTGTACTTCCTCTACTATGTCCAGAATGTTCTGCTATATAACCCTGTGGGAAGAGAACACTCTTGTCAAGATCAGGATAGAAATACGCCTTCATCCTTGTATCGTTAGGATCCTTAGCCCAATTAACAAAATTCGTAACTGCTTTCTGTGGCCTGTAAGCATCGTATATCTTCAAACGATATCCCTTAGAAATAACATAATCACTGACACTCTTAAGAGCTGTTGCGGCTTCTTTAGTTAGCATCGCAAGTGGCTCCTCATATCCATCAATTCTATCTCCTACAAAATTATAAGTAGAATAATACCTAATCTCTAGAATAGCATCAGGAACTGCTTCGCTTAACAGAACAAAATCTGATGAATCATCCGATAACTTAACATCGCTTTCACTTGTTGAATTCGTCGCAGTGCTATTTGATGTATTAGATGGCTTTCCACATGCCGTAAGAGAACCAATCATCGCCACAATCATTAGCGCGCTTATCAGTCTAATTAACCCTTTTCTCTTCATTCAACTACCTCCTTGTTGTTAAATCTTATATAGTAGCATTTCTTATATTATAGAACTTCTCATATCATGACATTCATTACATCATACAAACCTGGCCAGCGCCCTCTTAAGAGAATCAATCTCAATTGGTTTAGATACATGGTCATCCATACCTACCTTGATAGACTTTGCTCTATCCTCTTCAAATGCATTAGCAGACAGCGCAATAATCGGAATACGTCTCTTTTTGCACAATCCTCTAATGTACTTCGTCGCCTCATATCCATCCATCACAGGCATGCGAATGTCCATAAGAATAAAGTCGTAATAATCCTCTCCCTTGCTCCTAACCTTCTCAACAGCTTCGCTACCATTACGGGCATCCTCAACAACAAAGCCCTCTTCCTTAAGAATCTCAGTTGCAATCTCTCTATTAAGATCATTATCTTCTGCAAGAAGAACTCTCATTCCATTGAAGTCAATTCCTGATGTTTCGTCGTAATCCTCTTCATCAACCACATCATGCTCTCTCTTCTTGAATGGAAGTGTTATGGTAAATGTTGTTCCTACATCCTTCTCGCTTTCAACCTCAATCGTACCATCCATAAGGTCGACAATTCTCTTACAAAGCGGAAGCCCAAGACCTGTACCTTCTATGCCACTTGTTGTAGATGACTCTTCTCTAGCGAAATTCTCAAACAGATGCTCCTGGAATTCCTTAGACATTCCGAACCCGTTATCCGCCACACTAAATTCATACAAGCCATAATCATCAACATCGCTTTCAAGCTGTCTAACATGAGCCCTGACATTTCCACCCTCCTGAGTGTACTTAATAGCATTGCTGACAATATTAACAATCACCTCATTGATTCTAACCCTGTCAAGAATTACATATCGGTCAATTATATTATCTATGTCAAGTGTGTAATCAATATTCTTATTCTTAGCAAGCTCCTCTAGCATAGGCTGAACATAACATCCAAAGGAGAGCATGTCTGCTTTATCCTCTGCTAAAACAACCTTACCACTTTCAATACGACTCATATCAAGAATCTGATTAATAAGCGATAGCAACACATCGCTTGACTCTCTGGTCTTCTTAAGAGCGTCAATTGCCCTTTCCCTATCATCAATATTCTTCATGGCAATATTAGTAAAGCCAATAATAGCATTCATTGGAGTTCTAATATCATGACTCATATTGAATAAGAAGAGGGACTTAGCCTGGCTTCCTTCTTCAGCCGCACGTCTTGCCTTCTCAAGCTGCTCCTGCCTCTTAAGCTCCATCTTCATCTCATCATCTACATCATGAAAACCAGCCGTAATACTTTGTATCTTACCATCAACTGTATTCGCATTGAATTTGACCTGATAGTATCTTATTACATCATCAACACTGATTCTGCAATTCACAAAGTATACTGGTCTTTCCTCTAACCTCTTCATAAGATTAGATGTGGCTACTTCCTGAAGGAATTTCTCTCTGTCCTCAGGCACAACGAATATTTCAGCGTAAGACTGCATACGAACATCAAAGCCTCTGTGCTTAGCACATTCTGGTATTCTGTTATAGAATACTGGGCTGGTTCTGTAAAATGTCTCTTTGAAGTCATCATTTACATCAATATAAGACACACAGTCGAAATCCTGCGTCAAGCCCGCAATAAATTCCGTCTTCTTAGCATCCTCTAACTCTCTAGTTAACTCTTCTCTATGACGCTCAGCACTGACAACATCATCAATATTTCTACCACCAATAACTACATTTCTTGTGGTTGCATCATAATCAGACATGTTCACTTCATACCACTTATCCATGCCCACAAGCTTAAAGCGCACAGAATATATCTTCTCATCACGGAGTCCCTCTACTATGGCATCAGGATCCATTTCGCGAATAAATGCTTCTCTATATTCTTCTTCAACAAATGCATTAGCAAACTTGTGAAGCACAGTATAGTATTCATGCTCATCATTGTCGAGCACCATCTTGGCCTTGTAATTATCGCTCACACGATACTTATCCATATCGCCTGTATCAAGATTAAGAACAGCAAGGATAATATATTCATAAGCGAGGGCTTCAATAATTGATTGCAGCTTGGAAGTGGATTCTCTAACAGCCTTCTCTTCTCGAAGCTTCTCAAGCTCCATCTGGGCTCTGACTTCAGAATCAACATTTCTAAGGCCTAGTAGGAATCGTCTGGCATCAGTGTCCTTCAGTCTTACGAACTTAGCCCTAAAATACAAGATATCACCCTTATGATTCTCTGCAGGAAACGACATAGCATAAGACATCTCGTCCTGAAGCTTATCCCATATATTATCAGCATCAAATCTACTAATAATATCTTCCTTATCCTTCTCTTTTACCCGACCTTCAATTATGCTGGCAATTCGTTCTGAATAAACTGCATCATCAAACAAATGACTATTGGACAGGATATAATCATCATTTGTACGAACGAGCTTAACCTTGTCATTATCCACATCAACAATGAAAACAGCTTCGTAATCCTGTGTCAGACCACTAACTAGCGCATCACGTCTCTGCTTACGCTTCAACTCCTCATTCTCATTCTTATAGTACACTTCAATAATAAGGTCTACAAATACCATTGTAAGTGCTATACATACACCTACGCACAGGAATGGATAGCCTGTAATTGTCTGCAATATATCAGAGGCAATAAGAGGAATAGCATATATAATTATTGCCCTATTACGTTTTCTAGAATCAGGATCCTTGACTTTGACAATACGAATAAGGGCAAATATCGCAGCCCCTATAAGATATATATATGATATTATCTGCATTGCAACAAAATGAGAGCCTGCAACAACTCCGTTGTCACTAACTGAGAATACTATCCCATTAAATGGAGTCATAAGCACAAGAACAACGCCTATCGCCGCTGGCATAGATGCTAATGCTACATATATTCCTTTACTAAATAATCTTGAATTAAAAGACCTCTGGCAATACAAGAACCAGAATAGAGCTCCAAGAATATACATTACGTATTTTATGGTATTAACAAGATAGGACAGCCACATATAATCCGTAGTGGACCAGGAGAATACGGCGTTAATCAAGTCCATATCTACCACAATGCCATAACATACGTTAACAAGCAGTATGAGCTTGCCTCCTATGAATTTCTCATTCAAGGCAAGCCTGATACTATATACAAATAGAACTGTAAGAATTGCAATACAGAACAAAAAAAGTTCAATACATATTAATAATCCAGTATTGTTTAACTCTACCATAACCCCACCAACTTCTCGCTATATCTCATACCCCAAGTACACTTTATATTTTACTCTATTTCTTAACATTTTCCAAATAATTTATGAGTATTATACATCAAGATTATTACCCTTTGTTTCTTTCACTTTAGCAAGTAATATACATGCAACTATTGTGAGCGGAATGCAGATGCAAAGCGATACAATTCCCAAAAGATTTGTGCCAAATACGTTCATGGCAACTGTGAATATAATAATTGATAATGCCATTCCTGCGGACAAGATTAGACTCATAACGCCAAGAACTGAAGCCCTCATATCAGTAGGCGTTGCCTCTGAAGGCATAACAAGAACAAGGGTATCAGTTATAGACCACAGGGTTCCTATGAACATTCCCCAGCCAATACCTATTACAATCTGACTCCATCCAAATTGTGTACCTAATACAAATATTACAAGACCTGCGATTGCTACTGCTGAGAATAGGAAACAAGCATTTTTTCTTCCCATAGCATCACTTAAGAAGCCACATATTAAAGTGAATAATCCATTTACAAAAGGAAAAATCATAAGCACCATGGAAATCATACTATCAGTGATTATTCCGCTATCCTCTGACACCTCTAGCACAGTTGTATAATATGATGTGATTCCTGTCACAAGGGCAAATGCTACTGCCGCAATCATTATTCTTCTAACCTGAGGATTTTTGAAAATGTAAATAAATGCATTCTTTACTCCTCCACGCGGTTTAGAATCACTAACATCTTTGTCAGCCTCTTTAACATCTATACTCTTGGCTACATCCTTGTTTTCTTCGTCTTCAAGCTTCTTATTATTACTATCTTTATTCTTAACCTTATTCTTAAGGAAGACTGGCGTCTCTTTTACAATAGGAATACAGATAAGTGCTACAACAATTCCCATAATAGCAGGAATCAGGAAAACCATTCTCCAGGAACTCAAATCGTCCTCGTGATAAAACATTTGCCTAAACAAACCAATTAAAGCTACGCTTACAAGTCCAATGGCTTTCGTCAGATTACATAGCTTCGCTCTATGATTGTCAGGCGCTGTTTCAATAATATACATAACCTGCATATCATTTGATTTGACAAATGTTATAACCAACACACCAATTATATAAACAATGTAATTAGGCGCTATCATACATATTAGCATTCCTAATCCCATAAGAAGTGTATTAAGAATTAGAAAAGGCTTTCTACCAAATTTATCAGCCAAAGCCTTATAGAAAGGCGCAATTAACATAAACACATATGATACCATTGACATTGTTGTAAAGAGACCAACTGCCGACGCGTATTCGTCCGACAATACTGACCCTCCTGGCACGTCAAATAAATCTAGAATTACGTATGGTTGCATTGATGTTGTAATATTAGAAGAAATCTCATCTACAATGTATATTGCTGTAAGAATAACAAATAAAACAACAAGATAACCTATCCTTCTCCCATTTTTACTTTTACTTTCATTCGAACTTCTGTCCATTTTAAATATTTCCTCCCACTTTCATCTTATAACACTATTACAATTATAGCCTTGTTTTTATCACAACGCAAATCTTGATTTATACCTATAAAGAGTGATAAAATCACATACATACGAATTATTATTTAGGAGGACAAAACAATGGAGAATAGTATTGAGACGAAATGTCTTCATGCAGGCTACGAGCCTAAGAACGGTGAGCCGAGACAGCTACCGATATATCAGAGTACTACTTTCAAATACGATTCTAGCGACCACATGGGTGCATTATTCGACTTAGAAGCGGAAGGATATTTCTATACAAGATTACAGAATCCTACAAACGACCTTGTAGCTTCTAAACTGTGTGCTCTTGAAGGCGGAGCTGCTGCGATGCTTACATCATCAGGACAGGCAGCTAACTTCTTCGCTATATTCAATATATGCGAATCAGGAGACCACTTTATTGCAAGCTCTGCAATCTATGGTGGAACATATAACTTATTCGCCGTTACAATGGCTAAGCTTGGAATTGAATGTACATTTGTTGACCAGACTCTTTCTATTGAAGAATTAGATAAATATTTCAAGCCTAATACTAAGGCTGTATTCGGTGAGACAATCACTAACCCAACTTGTACGGTTCTTGATATTGAGAAGTTCGCCACACTCGCCCACAAGCATGGCGTACCACTAATTGTTGATAACACATTTGCAACACCTATTAATTGCCGTCCAATAGAATGGGGCTGTGACATTGTCACACATTCAACTACAAAATATATGGATGGTCAGGGAATCAGTGTTGGTGGCGCAATTGTTGACAGCGGCAACTTTGACTGGATGGCTCATAAAGAAAAATTCCCTGGACTATGTACTCCTGACGAGTCATACCACGGAATTACTTATGCAGAGAAGTTCGGTAAGGGTGCCTATATCACCAAGGCTACAGCACAGCTTATGAGAGATTTTGGCTGTATCCAGTCACCACAGAATGCTTTCTACGTACACCTTGGACTTGAGACACTCCATGTAAGAATGGATAGACATTGCGAAAATGCTCTTAAGGTTGCGAAGTTCTTAAAATCACAAGACAAGGTCGCATGGGTTCACTATGCAGGTCTTGAGGATGATGATTATTATGACCTTGCTCAGAAATATCTCAAGAATGGCGTATGTGGTGTTCTATGCTTCGCAGTTAAGGGCGGCAGAGATGTGGCTATTAAGTTCATGGACAACCTTAAGCTAGCTACTATCGCAACACACGTGGCTGATGCAAGGACATGCCTACTTCATCCAGCAAGTCATACTCACAGACAATTAAGCGACGAGCAGTTAATTGAAGCAGGTATCTCACCTGACTTAATCCGCTACTCTGTCGGTCTTGAAAATGCTGATGATTTAATTGCAGACTTACAACAGGCTTTGGAGAGTATTCATTAGAGTACTCTCCAACGGATTCCTTCGTTAATCCAATCCATAGATTCAAGCCACTCTATCTCCTTTGTATCAGATGTCCAATTATGCGGACCGGAAGGATGATATAGTCTCCACTGAGGAGTTCCCTTAGTTGAATCCTTATCATATACATAATGAGATATTCTCTCATAAATCCATCCAATAGAGACATCATATTCTACTTCATCAGCTGACTCTGTATAATGATGTGTATCAGTATATGGATTGAACAATCTATATACTGGCGTTGCATCAGCATCTCTTGCATCTACAACTGTATAATCAGATTCTGCCTCATGATTCCAGCCGATTGATACAAGATATGCTACTTCCCCTGCATCCTTCGTATATAGGTGCTCCGCTGTAATTGGATTATACATTCTATATATATCACTTTGCTGGATTATACTTATTTCTACCAACTCACTATGGCCAGTATACTCATTTTTAACAAGCGCTTTACCCAAATCTTCGTTAGCCGAAATAACATTGTCAGATTCTGTTGCAGAATCGTCTTCAGGTATGTCTTGAATCTGCTTTGTCTGTGTCTTGAATGCTGTATTGGTAAATGTTGCTATATATTCTGTAGTACCTTTTGATTCAGTTGTCGGAGGGACAATCACTCTAGATGTAATAACAGCCTCTTCTGACTCAATATGCGACGAATCTCTCTTACAGATTCTTGTTGCAGTACACTTCTTACCATCGCTAGACCATTCGTATGTTGGACTTCCCCAATCATGACCTTCTGTATCACAGTCTCCTTCATCTGGTGTGTCTGGTGTATCTGGTGTATCTGGTGTGTCCGGCGTGTCTGGTGTGTCTGGTGTGTCTGGTGTATCCGGAGTGTCCGGTTCATCACTTCCTCCACCACTATAAGCAGCAGTCGAAACAGAACTGTCAAGGTATTTATCCTTTACTGCCATAGCTTTGACCTTGCTATAATCTGTTACATTTATCGTGTCACCAGAACTAATAATACTACTCTTAGAATATGCCGGCGAAGGTGTTGAACCATCAGAAGTATAATATATTGTTGCACCTGCAGTTGCGTCAGTAATCTTTATAGTATAGCTATTGCCATTCTTATTTACATCAAACACTGGTGATTCTACTGTACCAGCAGGTGTTGGTAATGATGTACCAGCCTTTGTTGGAGTAGAGCCTATATTCTGCGTACACGTCGGTTTGATCCCAATCCAGAATTCGGTAGGTGTATGTGCTTGTCTATTAACTGCAGTAGACTCATTACCAAAAGATACGTCATCTAGCATGAAATAACTATAGCGAAGTATATTGCTAGAATCATCCCATGTACAATCTACATTGTACCAGGAATTATTAACTCTTATCTCATTCCATTGATGTGAAGGACTCGTAATTGACACAGAATCAATACCTAATGCATTACATAGTGAATCATAAGTCTCAGAATATCCTACACACACGGTCTTCCCAAGAATTAATGCAGAATACATACTTTGTGTAAAATACTCTTCATCCTCTTCATGAGACAGTCCAGCACCCTGAGGACTACTGCTGCTAACAACTTCATCGTTATATGTGACATTTGCACTAATCTTATCATGAGCAGCCTTAGCCTTGGACAACTTATCAGTCTCTGACGAAGGTACACCAATATCACTTAGCCATTGATCAAGTTTATTTCTTACAGCTGCCGTTGCATCGCTTCTATTGCGAGCATATTCAAAGCCCTCATACACTCCAAGATATACATAAGAATAGTCACTACCGAATATAATGCTGTTATTCAAATAGTAATATTGCGGATTAGATGCTCTAAACATATATAAGAAGTTCGACAAATCATCCGAACTACTAAATACAGATTTCCCATTTGAACTGGTACAATCTATTTTTCCTAATACAGGTGCACTTCCACCACTATATGTGGTTGTTCCGAAATCAGTATTCTTATTACTTCCATCAAGATAAGAATATGCCATAGCATCCAGCCTGTCCCATACTGCCTTCTTATCATCAGATAATTGATTATAGAAATAGTTAGAAGAATACTTATCCCACTCTCCTGTATAGCGAGCCGAACCAAGTATCTTCTCAGAGAAATATACATCCTCTGCATTCTCAACTTCAGGTGACTCTATTACATCTGGAGCCTCTATAACATGCATATCCTCTATTACATCATCATAGTTTGGCACACTACCAGCGTTAGCAGTTTGACTTGTATTTGCTGCAAATGTATCTATACCAATGTTGATTGCTACAAGACTTGTAGCAAGTAGTAAAGCCAATACAGATTTGAATGTGACACTTTTTCTGCGATTATTATTCTTCATACTCCACCCCATATATTATTAGTTACGTAGTTGCTCTCTTAAGTTTCATTGTAACACAGAAATCAGAATAGATATATACCTAGTTTGACTATTTATGTAATCGAGTAGGAGGGAAAATTAAATAAATTTTCCCGACCTCTCACACCACCGTACGTACGGTTCCGTATACGGCGGTTCAATCAACTTAACAAGTAACA
>ONCT01000011.1 GCA_900316395.1 uncultured Lachnospiraceae bacterium
TAACTATTTCTTTTATTTCATCCCATTTATCAATGAGTAATTGAAGTTCCATTATATACCTCTATCTATATTACATTATAATAGGAAGAAACTAATAATTGGTTAATTAGTATATTCCTATTATAGCAAAAAATTCCACATACAATTTTACCCTAATTACGTCCTTTTATCAACCTTGATAATTAATTATTAACTACCTAAATTGATGGTATTTTATTTATAAACCTTAAGTGAAAAAATGTGAAACGTGCTATTTTATACGATAAACATGTGATTAAATTTTGATTATATATTAACTTTTCCACAAAGTTATCCACAAAATGTTTATTATTCACCTATTGTTATTAAAGTTATTCACTATAAACAATGGGTAAAACCCTTTATTTTACTTGACTTGCGGGGATTATATGATATAATTGCAATGATGTTTTCGACAAAAAAGGGAGGTGAATAATATGAAGATGACTTATCAACCTAAAAAGAGACAGAGATCTAAGGTTCATGGCTTCAGAGCTAGAATGAGTTCTCCAGGCGGAAGAAAAGTATTAGCTGCTAGAAGAGCTAAGGGAAGAAAGAATTTATCTGCTTAATAAACAGACCACTTAATGTGGTCTTTCTTTTTCCACAGTATTAATAGAAAGTTTTATAGATAGAAGTTATTAAATATTATGAAAAATAGTGAATCATTAAAGAAAACATCGGATTTTCAACGAGTTTATAAGAAAAGAAAATCAAAAGCAAATAAATATTTGATAATGTATATTTATAAGAATGATTTAAATGTTAACAGAATTGGTATTTCCTGCAGTAAAAAGGTAGGCAATTCTGTTGTGAGACACAGAATGACGAGACTGATAAGAGAAGCATATCGGCTACATGAAGAGTATTTTAACATTGGGTTAGATATGGTAGTCGTTGTCAGACCAAGTGCTAAGGATATTGGATATCATGAAATGAGTAGTGCGCTTATGCATCTGGCAAATCTTCACCACATAACTTGTAGATAATTAACTGAAAAAGGTATTATGATAAAGAATTTATTTATTGCAATAATTAAATTTTATAGAAAGTACATTTCACCGATGAAAACTACGAAATGTCCATATTATCCTACCTGTTCAACTTATGGACTTCATGCTATTGAAAAGCATGGGGCTTTTAAGGGAGGAGTTCTTACGACATGGCGTATTTTAAGGTGCAATCCTTTTTCAAAGGGAGGATTTGATCCTGTTCCGGAGGATTTTTTCTTTCAAATAGGAGGTAAAAGAATTTGAGCGAAATATATTTAACCGCTTACGATGGATTTATATTAGGTCCTATCGTTAAAGCATTAGGTTGGGTAATGGATAAGATTTACCTGTTCTTTTACTCAACGCTTGGTATTGAGAATGTTGCGTTCTCAATTGCAGTATTTACCTTACTTATTTATCTGGCTTTATTTCCTCTTACTTATAAGCAGCAGAAATTCTCTGCTCTTAACAGAGTAATGCAACCAGAAATCAATGAGATTAATAATAAGTATAAAGGTAAGAGAGATAACGAATCATTACAGGCAAAGCAGGAAGAGACACAGGCTGTATATGATAAATACGGTGTTTCTGCAATGGGTTCTTGTATTCAATTACTTATTCAGTTGCCTATTTTGATTTCACTTTATAGAGTTTTCTATAATATTCCAGCTTACATTACTTCAATTAAGGATATTTTCTTAACAAAAGTTGGTAATGCTACACAGTCGATTGTAGATGCTATTGTTAGTTCTGATGGATTTATGAGCAAGATGCAATCTGTGTATGAATATGCTGATTTAAAGAATGTAAATGTTGATTTTACAATTGCACCTACACAGGATAATATAACTGTAATTAAGGATTATATTATTGATGTATTGTATAAATTAGGTGATGCTGGATGGGCAAAGCTGGCTGAATATTTTCCTAATATTAAGGATTCAATTGAAGCCGTTGTTACTGAGTTACATGATATTAACTATTTATTCGTACTTAATATCTCAGATACACCTTGGAATCAGATTAAAGAAGGATGGGCTGCTGATAGTAAAGATTTTGTATTAATTATATCAGCTTTACTTATTCCATTACTTGCCTGGGGTGCTCAGATGATAAATGTTAAGTTGATGCCTACTAATAATAATGGCAATGACCAGATGGCAAGAACAATGAGAACAACTAATCTCTTAATGCCACTTATGTCTTTATTCTTCGCATTTACCGTTCCTGTAGGTCTTGGTTTCTACTGGATTACAGGTTCTGTAATAAGAATTATTCAGCAGTTACTTCTTAATTTACATTTTAAGAAGCTTGATGCTGATAAGATTATTGAGGCTAATAAGGAAAAGGCTGCTAAGAAAGCAGAAAAGCGTGGTCAGAGAAGAGATGCAATTTACAACTCTGCTCATATTAATACTAAGAGCCTGTCATCTAATACTTCAACATCAATATCAGAAGACAATCAGGCTAAGCTTGATAAGATGAAGGATGTAAGAAATAATCCACCTGCTGGTTCTATGGCAAGTCTTGCTAATGCTGTTAAAGACTTTAATGAAAGCAGTAATAATGCTGCTAAGAATAAGGGTAATAACAACAAGGGCAAAGGTAATAATAATAAAAAATAATTAGGAGAATATAAAATGGCTTTAGATAAACAAACTTTTGAGGCAAAAACAGTTGAGGAAGCTATTACTAATGCTACAGTTTCTCTTGGTATTACTAGTGATGAACTTGATTACGAAGTAGTTGAGAAAGGTAGTAGTGGATTCCTTGGAATTAATTCAAAAAATGCCGTAATAAATGTATGGAAGAAAGCTGATGCAATAAAGGAAGAAGAAGCTAAGAAAGCAGCTGAAGAGAAAGCAAATAAGGAAGCTGCTAAGAAAGAAGCTGAAGCTAAGGTACCAGCTAATAATGAAAATGTTAATGTAGATAAGAAAAGTGAGAAGTCATCAAAGGAATATGTTGTTGACCCTCATGCTTTTGAAGAAGCTAAGAAATTCTTAGACGAAGTCTTCTCATCAATGAACTTAGAGGTTGAAATTAGTAGTAGTATTGATGAAGAAAACAACATCTTAGAGATTGAATTAAAGGGACCTGAGATGGGAGTTATCATTGGTAAGCGTGGTCAGACACTTGATTCACTCCAGTATCTTACATCTCTTGCTGTTAACCGTAAGGTTGAGAATCATACTAAGATTAAGCTTGATACAGAGGATTATCGTAGAAGACGTAAGGAAACATTAGAGAATCTTGCTAAGAACACAGCTTACAAGGCTAAGAGAAATAAGCGTTCTGTAAGCTTAGAGGCTATGAATCCTTATGAAAGACGTATCATTCACTCTGCACTACAAGATGACAAATACGTAACAACTCATTCAGAAGGCGAAGAGCCATATAGACACGTGGTTGTTGTTCCTAAGAATAATTAAGAATTGTAGACGGACGTTTTAATTAATGATTATGGTAAGTTAGGTTGTATTTAGTGATTAGGGTGGTGGATAGGTTATAAGCTTATGCTAATTCTTCGCTAAATATATGTAAGTGATTGATATTAAAACAATGTAATAGTTGGACAGAAACCAGCGGCTGATTCACCATCCAGGTGACAGCCGCTTTTTCTCGTCATCCATGACGAGAAATTTCTTCATTTAATCAATCACTAACATATCTTAAGCTCGAATTAATGCATCGCTTATAACCTATCCACCACCCTAATCACCTAATATAAGTATTTACTTAACCATAATCATTAATTAAAACTGTCGCATTTACACTTATAATATTAATTATTCTTAGGTTACAGTTATAGATGGTAGTGAGGGGGTGGAGGGGAGATTAGGTATTCTCATACATATAGATGCGAGCGTTATTATATGTTAGTAATTGGTTAAGTAAGGATAATTCGTGACAGGGATGTCACGAATAGGTACTCGCTGCCTGGATGGCAGCTCGAGTACCGGTATCCGTCCTGATTTCTATTAGTTCTTATACCAATTACTTACATATAATTAGTGAAGTATCGTCGTATGAGAATACCTAATCTCTCCCCGCCCCCCCTCTCACACCAAATAATAATTGTAAAATAAGTAATAATCTAATATTATATATAATGGTGTTAACAGTTTGAGGTAATGATTATGGCAAGTAATGATACGATTGCTGCTATTTCTACTGCTCTGAGTAATTCGGGAATTAGTATTATTAGAGTTAGTGGTGATAATGCAATTAGTTTGATTGACAAGATATATAAAGGTAAGCAGAAATTGGCTGATGTTGATAGCCATACTATCAATTATGGGCATATTATTTATAATCAAGAAATCATTGATGAGGTGTTTGTATCAGTTTTTAAGGCTCCATCCACATTTACCAGAGAGGATGTAGTAGAGATTAATTGTCATGGCGGCATTCTTATTACCAAAAAGATTCTTGAAATTGTATTAGAACTTGGTATCAGATTAGCCGAGCCAGGAGAATTTACAAAGAGAGCTTTTCTTAACGGAAGGATTGATTTAAGCCAGGCAGAATCAGTGATGGACATAATACAATCCAATAGTGAGTATGCTTTGAAGGCATCTGTTAATCAGCTTAATGGAAGTGTTTCTAAAGAGATAGTGTTAATGCGTGAGAAGATTATCTACGAGATTGCCTATATTGAATCAGCACTTGATGATCCAGAGCATATTTCTCTTGATGGTTATACCGATAGATTAAGTGAAGTTGTAAGTGAAGTTAAGAATAAAGTTGATGAACTTATTGCGAGTAGTAATAATGGAATTCTTCTTAAGGAAGGAATAAATACTGTTATTGTAGGCAAGCCTAATGCTGGCAAATCATCACTTCTTAATATTCTTGCTAATAAAGAAAAAGCAATTGTTACTGATATTCCTGGCACAACAAGAGATATAATAGAAGAAAGAATTGTAATTAATGATATAATTCTTAACATTATTGATACGGCAGGAATTCGCGACACCGATAATGTTGTTGAGAGAATTGGTGTTGATAAGACATTTCAGGAAATTGACAACGCTGATTTTATAATTTATGTGGTTGATAGTTCAATTCCACTTGATGATAATGATAGTAGAATAATTGATAAGATTCAGGATAAGAAATGTGTATGCCTATTTAACAAGTCTGATTTAGAGACTGTAGTTAATGAAGAAGATATTAGTAATAAAATTGATGGTAGGATAATTTCATTTTCTGCTAAGGATTCAATTGGATTAGATGAGCTTGAAGAAGAGATTAAGAATCTTTTCTTCGATGGTAAGATTAGCAACAATGATGAAACTATTATTACTAATGTAAGGCATAAGGATTTACTTTGTAAATGTAGAGAGTCACTCTCTTTAGTTGAACAAAGTATCAACAACGACATGCCTGAAGATTTCTACTCTATTGATTTGATGGATGCCTACAAATCTCTAGGAACCATCATTGGTGAATCAGTGGAAGACGACCTGGTGGAAGAAATCTTCTCTAAATTCTGTATGGGAAAATAATTTCTTATACATAATTTCTTAAGATGCAAATAAGTTGTGTAGATAATTTAAGTTGTCAAGACCTGTGTGAAGACATTCTTAGTCGAACACAGGTGCTTGAAACTTAAATTATTTCTAAAAACTGTAGGTGTATATATGTGTAAATATGAGGAAAAAAAAGTTGTAGAAGAAAAATATGATATTGTTGTTATTGGTGCAGGTCATGCCGGTTGCGAAGCAGCTCTTAGTGCAGCCCGTCTTGGAATGAACACAATAATTTTCACAATTAGTATGGATTCTGTTGCAATGATGCCTTGCAATCCTAATATTGGTGGAACTTCCAAAGGTCATCTCGTTAGAGAAGTTGATGCTCTTGGTGGCGAAATGGGTATTAATATTGATAAGACATTTATCCAATCGAAAATGCTTAATAAGTCAAAAGGTCCTGCTGTTCATTCACTTCGGGCACAGGCTGATAAAGCAATGTATTCTCTCGAGATGAGAAAAACCATTCAATCCCAGGAGAATCTTACTCTTCGACAGGCCGAGGTTACAGAACTGATTATTGAAGATAATGTTGTTAAGGGAGTTAAGACATTTTCTGGTGCAACGTATTATTGTAAAGCAGTTATTCTTTGTACTGGAACTTATCTTGCCGCCCGCTGTCTTTACGGAGATGTTGTTGAACATACTGGTCCAAATGGACTTAAGGCTGCTAACTTTCTTACTAAGTCACTTACTGATAATAATATTGATATTCTAAGATTTAAGACAGGAACTCCTGCTCGAATTGATGGAAACACAATTGATTACAGTAAGATGGAGGAACAGTTAGGAGATGAAACCATTGTTCCATTTTCATTTACCACAGATCCAGAGTCAATTCAGAAGGAACAGATTTCCTGCTACCTAACTTATACCAATGAGAAAACTCATGATATTATTCGAAGAAACCTTGATAAATCTCCTATTTATGCAGGAATTATTGAGGGAACAGGTCCAAGATATTGCCCCTCAATCGAAGATAAAGTGGTAAAATTCTCCGATAAGTCACGTCATCAGTTGTTTATTGAGCCTGAGGGATTGTATACAAACGAGATGTACATAAGTGGTATGTCTTCTTCAATGCCAGAGTCAGTTCAGTACGATATGTATCGAAGTGTTGCTGGTCTTGAAAATGCTAAGATTGTAAGAAATGCTTATGCCATTGAGTACGACTGTATTAAGGCAACACAACTTAAATCATCTCTTGAGTTTAAGAATATTGATGCTTTGTTTGCCGCAGGTCAGTTCAATGGAAGTAGCGGATATGAGGAAGCTGCAGCACAAGGATTAATTGCTGGAATAAATAGCGCGAGAAAATTAAAGAATCAAGAACCTCTTATTCTTGATAGAAGCCAATCCTATATTGGAGTTTTAATCGATGATCTTGTAACAAAGGAAACAAAAGAGCCTTATAGGATGATGACAAGTCGAGCTGAGTATCGACTTTTACTTAGGCAGGATAATGCTGACCTTCGACTTACTAAGATTGGTTATGAGGTTGGTCTTATTTCCGAGGAAAGATATAAGAAGCTTTGCGAGAAGGAAAAATTAATTCAAAAAGAGATAGACAGAGTTAAGTCTGTTAACATTGGTGCTAATGCCAAGGTGCAGGATGTTCTTACTAAGCTAGGAAGTATTCCTCTTAATCAGGGTGTGAAATTATCTGATTTAATAAGAAGGCCAGAGCTTGATTATGATAAGTTAGCAGATCTTGATAAAGACAGACCTGAACTTCCAATTGATGTTAGGGACCAGGTTAATATTAATATTAAGTACGAAGGATATATTGAAAGACAGATTAAACAGGTTAATGATTTTAAGAAGCTTGAGAATAAAATAATTCCTGATGCGGTTAATTATGATGATGTTAAGTCACTTCGATTAGAAGCTCGTCAGAAGTTAAATGAATTAAGACCAAGAAGTATTGGTCAGGCTTCAAGAATTTCTGGTGTGTCTCCTGCAGATATTTCTGTACTTTTGGTTTATCTCGAGCAGGGAAAATATTTAGATAAGGAGTAATTAATAATTATTTGCTATGAGTTCAAAATATAATTATGATTTAACAAAATTACAAAATGGTTTAGATTCGTTGGATATTTCATATGATGATGACAAGCTTGATAAATTAATCTTCTTCTATGAAATGGTAGTTGAGAAGAATAAGGTGATGAATCTTACAGGAATTACTGATTTTGATGAATTTGTTGAAAAGCATTTTATAGATTCTCTTATTCTTGCAAAGGCATATCCTGATATTTCCAAGAATAAATTCGTTATTGATGTTGGTACAGGGGCCGGATTTCCAGGAATTCCCTTATCTATCATTTATAATAACAGTCGTTTTGTACTGTTAGACTCATTAAATAAGAGAATTAACTTTATTAACGAGGTTATATCCTCTCTTTCCCTACGAAATGTTGAGACTATTTCCGGAAGAGCTGAAGATTATGCCAGAAATCCGTTATATAGAGAACAATTTGACCTATGTGTTACTCGTGCAGTGGCAGAAATTAATCTATTGTCTGAGTACTCTCTTCCATTTGTTAAGGTTAAAGGTCAATGTATTCCTTACAAGTCATCAGACATTGATGATGAAATTGAGAATGGTCGAAACGCAATTTCAATTCTTGGGGGTGAATTTGATAAGGTCGTTAAGGTTCAGATTCCTAATGCAGATTATGAGAGAAGTCTTGTAGTCATTAATAAGGTAGAGCCGACCCCAGATAAATATCCAAGAAAAGCAGGAATGCCAAAAAAGAAGCCATTATAATAATTCATTAAAAAAGTTCAAGTACCTATTTACTATAGGACTTGAACTTTTATTTTTATATTATGTTGTTAATTGCATCTAAGGTCTCATTAACATTTTCAATATGAGGAAGAAGCTTCGAACCTCCAATAACGTTAACCTTGATATTAGGATTAATATCGTGATATTCATTAATTATTGATTTGTACGTATCATCTCCCTTAACAATATATACATCCTTTGCTTCTGAGATGGCATCTCTAATATCTACACCTAGGTAACTACATTTCTTACATGCATATAGATAACGGCCGCGACTGTTATTAGTATGGGATGCTTCATAATATGCTTCAGTTAGATTCTCAAGCTCTGCTTTATTATTAATATACGAATCTACAATTAATTTAACATTTCTTTCAGCAGTATAAATGTTATATACTGTTGTACCAATGATTGGAAGATACAGAACATTCTTCTCAATTAGATTAAGCCTTGTTGTCTGCATTGCAAATAAATCAAATTCAGCAGGGTTAATAAGAATTTTCTTATTGAAGATATCCTCCATGTTGTCAGCCATAACAACTATTGCTGTTGAATCATTGCTGGATATAACATCACATTTTTCCTTGATAATGTCATTGCAGAAATCCTTAATCATTAGGACAAATGTGTAATTGGTATATGTTATGCTTGGTTTATCTGACAGACCGCATCCAAGAAGATCAAGAGTGTATACCTTGTGATTCTTAGCCAGCTCATCTTCTATCTTGTTCCACTCATATCCAGAGGATAATACATTAAGGTCATGTATTAAAAGAACTGGTTTGCCCTCACCCTTAACTGTATAATGAAGTGAGCCTTCTTTCCATGTATAGAAGTATCCGTCATTAACATTTAATTTATATTTCTTTGCTTTCTCATTAACGGCTTTATTAAATACCTCTAATGCAGCAACCGACATAATGCCTATTGCAAAACCTTGTAGAAATTTCTTATTAATCATAATCTACCTCGCTAACTTTTTCTTAAAATAATTATATTCTATGTTAAGGTAATTTACAAATAAATGATTTAAGAATATTATCATTTGATATTTTCTTGTCGCTTTACCACTTGATTATTTTATTTTCTCTAATTATAGGATACAATTATGTTGTAATTATAAATATATTTATGAGGGGAAATGATTTGAAAAAAGAAATCAAAAGTAGCATATATATTGTTAAAAAATTAACGAGCATCATACTTATTCCACTATTAGTTCTTGTCTTTATTAGTGGTTGTTCCTTTAATGATGATAAGAAAGATAGTCCTGTTAAGGTAGCCATTGCCTGGAGCAATCAGCAAGATTCTTATTCTTTTCAAAGTATACTTAAAGCTGTTAAGGCTGCAGGTGGTGAACCCGTGGTCTTAGATATGGTTCGTTCATTTGATTTAAGTTATGATGAGTTAGGCCACATTAATGGTTCTAAGGATGAGCATGGGATTCTTACTTCTGAGTCTGCTAAGCTTGTAAAATGTAACACCTTCCAGAATTCTAATGTTAATGATGTCATTAAGGATTATAAATGTGTTATTTTCCCTGGAGGTTCTGATATATGCCCTACTCTATATTATAATGAACAGCCTTGGCATGGTATTGATGGTGATACATCTTATTCTGCTGAAAGGGATGTGTCCGACTATCTTCTTATGTCTTATTGTCTGGAAAATGATATTCCAACATTTTGTATTTGTAGAGGAATGCAGCTTCTGTCAATTGTATCAGGTGCTGATATGATTCAGGATATTGGACAGTACATGGATAGTCAGGGCATCACTTATTCTAATATTCATCGTGATCTTAATAAGAAAGTATTTATTTCTCATGATGTTAATGTATTAAGTCATGACTCTATTCTATATAGTATTGCTAAGGAAGATGTAATATCTAAAGTTCCTTCATGGCATCATCAGATTGTAAAAGATGTTAATGGCACTCGCCTTGTTGTTACTGCAATTTCTTATGCTGATGGGATTCCTATTATAGAAGGAGTTGAAAGAATTGATAAAGATTATTTTATTGGAGTTCAATTTCATCCTGAAGTAGCTGTAGCTAAGGTTGTAGATAATGAAGAAGATGCAGGTAATTTCATGAACTATGAGGCGGCTTTGGCCTACTTTACAAAACTTATAGAGAAGGCTGAAATTGGTAGCAAGTCTATTGCCAGGTAGTTTTTTGAGGTGAGGTGATTTAGGTGGTTGGGGGAGTAGGGTTAGTATAGTATTCCTTCGCTAAGAATTTATAAATGATTATAGTAGCTGTAATTGATATGACACAACCGTTGCTCGATTTGCCATCCAGGCAACGAGCAACTAATCCCAGCATCCTTGCTGGGATTTTGTTGTTTGTATTGATAATCATTAATAAATTCTAAGCTCGGAATAATCTATACCAACCCTACTCCCCCAACCCACCTATCACCTCACCGTCAACAATCTTATGTAATAAGTAGTTGTAGAGTATATGGTATTAGTATAGTAATCCTTTTTTATCGGGAAAATATATAGATTATTTTGTAAAAGGTAATAGATCCATATATTTTATGGTTTTACCTAAGAAGAATACTTTCTGATAATTAGTATATTACTTATGATTTTTATTGGAAAATATTTTATTGATAGTATCAGGGGGAGGGTTAAGAGATGGTTTTGTAAAGATTAATTCGAGCTTAGAATGCATTAGTGATTATTAATTAATTCAGGAAAGTCCCAGCACGGATGCTGGGACTAGTTGCATACTGCCAGGATGGCAGATTATGCAACGGTTCCGTCATTTGTCGTAAGGAGGGACCCGCTTGCGGGTGGATTCCTTACGATCAAAGCTCAGGACGCTAAATATAATCACTTATATATTCTTAGCGAAGAATTACTGCACAAAACCATCTCTTAACCCTCCCCTGCGAACTATCACAATAAATTATATTGTAAAATAATTGTATTATAAGTTATAATACTACTAATTAAATTGTAAGTAGAGGTTGACCAATGGAAGAAATTAAGAAGTTTTTGGATGAACTATTATATGAGACTACAAATAAGATTGTTGATACAGAGCTTAAGATTGATGAACTTGATATTAAGATTAAGGAAAATTCCAGGTTTTCAGAAGTCCTAAAGAAGGAGAATGAACCGCCTTTTTCTGAATTTTCTCCTAGAAATATTAGTAATAGAAATCTAGAAGAAGTAAAAAAGATCGATAATGATACTGAAGGAATGTGTTCAGAATTAGATAATCTCATGATAGAGAAGACCAAATTACAGAATAGAAGTGATAGAATTGTTAATATGTTAGCTGAACTTGATGATTATAATTCAGATACGAAGTTTGTTGATAAGATTGTTGAAGTAGAAAATGTAGATAATATTAAAGATTCCCTTAATACTATTATTTCTTATCTTCCATCTGATCCAATGAGAGCCAAAATTGAATTGGCAAATTTAAGAAATAATCTTTAAAAAATATTCATATACAATATATAGAGGTTCACTATTGAGATGTTTCACGTGAAACATCTCTCTTTTTATGTTCTACAATATGAACTCTAACACAATATTTTGTATTTTAGAATTCAACATCATCAACTAATAGTACAATATATATGAATGTTCCACGTGAAACATTTTCCAGAAAATAATTAAAATTAGATAGAATAATCTATATATAGATATTTGGACAAGAATAACTACATTTCAATTAATAAAAATAGGTAGAATTGATTATTTTGTAATGATATAATATCAAAAGCACAAGAAAGGAACAGAAGAAATGGGAAAAATAATTGCAATAGCAAACCAAAAGGGAGGAGTAGGTAAGACAACTACTTCTATTAATTTGTCTGCTTGTCTGGGAGAACTTGGCAAAAAGGTTCTTGTAATCGACCTTGATCCCCAGGGAAATTGTACCAGCGGATTCGGTATAGAGAAAGAGCAGATACAGAATACGGTATATGAATTAATACTTAATAAGTGTTCCATTAAGAATAGCATGATGGAGGTTGAGGGAATTGAAAATGTAACAATTATCCCTTCAAATGTTAATCTTGCCGGAGCAGAGATTGAGTTATTAGAGTTCAATGAAAAGGAGTATATTCTTAAGAACTCTATAGATTATGTAAAGGAAGACTTCGATTATATTATAATCGACTGCCCTCCTTCACTTAATATGTTGACAGTTAATGCAATGACAACTGCGGATTCAATGTTGATTCCTATCCAATGTGAGTACTATGCTCTAGAAGGAATCGGACAATTAATAACTACAATCAATCTTGTTCAGCAGAGATTGAATTCCAAGCTTAAGATTGAAGGTGTAGTATTTACAATGTACGATGGAAGAACTAATCTCTCCAAAGATGTTGTAGACAATGTTAAGAATAATCTTAATGCAAATATATATAACACAATTATTCCTAGAAATGTATCGTTAGCAGAAGCTCCTTCCAATGGACTTCCTATTACTGTATATGATAATAAATCAACAGGTGCAGAGAGCTATCGTAATCTAGCCAAGGAAGTTGTAGAAAAGAGGGTAATATAATGGCGAAGAAAAAAGGGGGACTAAGCAGAGGACTTGGTGCCGGAATTGATGTTCTGATTCCAGATAATAGTGGCGATACAAGTTCTAACTCAGGAGTACAGGAAGTTGATATTAATAAGGTTGAGCCTGACAAGAATCAGCCAAGAAAAGTATTTGATGAAGATGATCTAGAAAGTCTTGCAGATTCCATAAAGCAATATGGTGTCATTGACCCATTGCTTGTTCAGGACAAAGGAGACTATTATGAGATAGTCGGTGGTGAGAGAAGATGGCGTGCATCTAAGAAAGCAGGTCTGAAGAAAGTACCTGTTATAGTTAGAGAGTTTACTGATGAGGAAAAAGTATTAATAGCTCTAATTGAGAACACGCAGCGTACTGACTTAAATCCTATTGAAGAAGCTACAACTTATAAAAGATTGATGGAAGAATTCAATTTGACTCAGGATGAGGTAGCCGACAGAGTATCTAAGTCGAGACCAGCTGTATCAAATGCACTTCGACTTCTTAATTTATCAGACGAGGTACAACAGCTTCTTGCCGAAAGAACAATTTCATCTGGTCATGCCAGAGCACTTCTTGGAATTAAGGATAAGGAGAAGCAATCAGAATTTGCTAATATAATTATAGACAATAGACTAAGCGTAAGAGAAGTTGAGCGTGAGATTAAGAAGATGCAGGATGATAAGTCTACACCATCTGCTCCTAAGAAAAAGGAGATTGACCCACAGCTTCTTGCAGTTTATTCAGAAATTGAAGAAAAGCTCAAGGAATCAACAGGTACTAAGGTATCTATAATTCCTAAGGATGAAAAGAAGGGCAAGATAGAAATCGAGTACTATGATGCAGATGAGCTTGAAAGATTAGTAGAAAAGCTACAGCAGTAGCATATAGAACATGTGTTTGGTAGAGGTAAATTAAATGGATTTTATATTAGATATAATTGAACAGAATCAAGTATATATTATTATTGGATTAGTAGTATTATCAATTGTATTTTTAATAATAGCAATTGTTAATTCTGCAAAATGTTCTTCTCTTAAGAAGAAGTACGATGCATTTATGCAGGGCAAGGATGGAAAGTCACTTGAAGATGATATTCTATTTCGTCTAGAGCAGATTGATGAATTAATCGAGAGCAATGCTGCCAACGAGAGAAATATTGATCTTATCTTTAAGCGTCTACAGAAAACATTCCAAAAATACGGTATGGTAAAATATGATGCCTTTGATGAGATGGGTGGAAAATTATCATTTACACTTGCAATGCTTAATGAGAGAAATGATGGATATGTTCTTAATGTGGTACATAGCAGAGAGGGTTGCTTTAGTTACGTAAAAGAGATAATAGCAGGTAATCCAATCCTTTCTCTTTCGCCAGAAGAGCAGGAAGCATTAGAAGACGCATTACTAAAAGACGAGCAATAATTGAATCGTGTTACAACTAAGAACAGAGTTTTTTGCAAAAACTCTGTTCTTATTATATAATGTCATTATACGTTAGGAGATGTATGCATAGTTATTTAAGATCAATTGGCTTTAAAGATATAACAAAAGAAAAATTATCTGAGATATTATACTTAGCTTCAAAGAACCCTACTGCCTATGAGATGGCATTAGATACAGAGGGAAATGAATTCTCAGAGATTAGATATGAAGTATGTCCGAAAGCAGGAATTGCCCTTAGAGGTAATTATGATGAAGATGACAACTTCAAGATTGAATACTATTTTCCATATTATGAAGCAGTATTAAACTCTTCTACATCTAAGGTTTATATAATTAAGGAATCTGATAGAGAGAGTTTTCAAGGAGTATCGGAAGATGTGAATGTTGCGATTGATGTAATATTTCATTTGCAGAACATGCTTCCATATTTACAATCCTTCAAGAATACCAATAACGTTGCCCCAGCCAACGTAAGTTTATGTGGTCTTTCTATAGAAGGAAAGGTAATTATGCCGATATACTCAGATGAGGCTACAAGAGCTAGAAGAGAAAAAGCCAAAGTTACTAGAGATAAATGGATTGCCAAGGCAAAAGAAGGAGATGCGGACGCTTACGAGAAGCTGACCATCGACGATATGGAGAAGTATACTATGATAACAAAGCGCATTCAGAAAGAGGATGTGCTCTCAATAGTCAGCTCCACATTTATGCCAAGTGGTATTGAAAATGATAAATATGCAATCATCGGTGACATACTAGATTACAAAACCTTGGTCAATTCGATTACGCAGCAGAGTATATATATTCTAACTATTGACTGCAGTGGTCTTAAGCTAGATGTTTGTATAAATTCAGATGACTTATTTGGTGTGCCAGCAGTTGGCAGACGTTTTAAGGGTGTTGTCTGGATGCAAGGTAAACTCAATATGTAGGATATTATTGGCAAATGCCAATTAATATTATATATCTGCCCTCTTAGTTAAATGGATATAACAAGTCCCTCCTAAGGATTAGTTATCAGTTCGATTCTGGTAGAGGGTGTAAAAAAATATGAAAAAGCTGGGGGATTTCATATGAGTAAGAAACAAGATACACATGAAGTTGCTGTATTTAAGGACAAATTAAAGATTGCCTTATGCGGCATAATAGTCGTACTTCTAGTTCTAATGGAAGTATATTCTATGATCCACTTCCATATTGTTGTGGATATCATAATTGGAATACTAATCGCATTAGATGTATTCTTCTTAATAACATTTGCTCTTGACTTGAGTCAAAGGAACAAAGAAGCCGAGAGGAAAGAATATCAGGAGTTGTATAAAGCTCAGAAAGCATCATATCTTGTAATTAGAAAAAGCTTTGATGAATTACAGGAAAGAATAGATATGCTTGAGCACAAGACAGCTATTCCAGCAGATGAGATTATAACAGCACAAAAAGCAGTTGCGAAGGTAACAATTAGTAGAAGTAAAGAGAATACCGACGCATTAATGAACTCTAACGAGGAGCTGATTAACCATTTGTTCTCTTTTGAAGAAAAACTTGATTCAAATAATCAGGATTTGATTGAGAAGCAGGAGCAGATGATTGATGCCACACGAGAAGAGATTCTTGAGAAGAATAGAGAGCTCGAAGAGAAAATGGAAGCTCTTAATGCTATAGTTAATGGAATGCAGACCTCTGTTAGTGGAGTTCAGGAAACAGTAACTGGTATGAAGAAGGATATTGCAGACATAGAAGCCAGGGAGCCTGTTGTTCAGCAGGTTGTTGCACCAGCCCCAGCTCCTGCTCCTGCGCCAGCACCGGTAGTAGAAGCGGCACCAGCTCCAGAGCCGACACCGGAGTCAGCACCAGAACCAGAGCCAGAGCCGGTAGTAGAAGCAGTTCCAGAGCCTGAACCTGCACCAGCACCAGAGCCAATAGTAGAAGCAGTTCCAGAGCCTGAACCTGCACCAGCACCAGAGCCGGTAGCAGAAGCCGCAACAGAGCCAGTGGCAGCGGCAGACCCATTTGCAGATATAGATACATCTGATCCAAATAAGCAGATGAGCCCAGATGATATAGCAGCATTACTAGCTGCAGCAGAAGCAGCGGCGCCAGCGGAGGAAGTAGCTCCAGAGCCAGAACCTGCACCAGAGCCAGTGGCAGAGGCAGCACCGGAACCAGCTTCAACTCCAGAGCCTGAGCCAGCACCTGAGCCGGTAGCAGAAGCAGCGCCAGAGCCAGCTCCAACTCCAGACCCAGAGCTAGCCCCAGCGGCAGACCCATTTGCAGATATAGACACATCTGACCCTAACAAGCAGATGAGTCCAGATGATATAGCGGCATTACTAGCGGCAGCGGAAGCGGCGGCTCCAGCGGAGGAAGCAACGCCAGAGCCAGAGCCTGCACCAGAGCCAGCGCCAGCGGCAGACCCATTTGCAGATATAGATACATCTGATCCAAATAAGCAGATGAGCCCGGATGATATAGCAGCATTACTAGCTGCAGCAGAAGCGGCGGCTCCATCAGAAGAGCCAGCACCTGAACCTGCTCCGGAACCAGAACCAGAGCCAGCTTCAGATCCTGCTGCAGAAGCGTTGGCTGGACTTGATACATCTGACCCTAACAAGATTATGAGCCCAGAAGAAATCCAGGCACTATTTGCTAATTTATAAGAAATAACAACAAGAAAAAGGTGTGCTAAGCACACCTTTTCTAATATTTGCAATATAATGAAATTTTCACTTGCTTTTTGTAAAGCATTCTTATATAATAGTCTTTGCGTGAAAAAAAGATATGCGCGATTAGCTCAGCTGGCAGAGCACCTGACTCTTAATCAGGGTGTCCAGGGTTCGAACCCCTGATCGCGTACTACTACTGAAAACCCTTGAGATTTCAAGGGTTTTTTCTTATGTAGAAAAATATAATTATTTTTTAATCATCATTAGAGTAACTATAATTAGAGTAATGGCAGAAAACCATATTGTTTCTTCACCCATAATCATTGAAAGAAGACCGCCAATTCCAGCGCCTATGGCAAATATCAGAATTATTCCAAAAAAGTGAAGTGATTTATAAAGATAGGATTTCTTCTTAGTTCTAATGTATTGTGATAGGCTTGTTGCAGCACTTCTCATATTACCGATACACATAGTGCTTGCATATCCAAAGCCATGAACTGTACGAAATGATTGAACCTGCATGGCACAGGAAAATGATACCAGTGCATTTGCAAGCATATTTAGGGAACCCGGTAAAAAACCAACGGCAACTAATACGATTATTTGAATAACAAGTACAATTTGTCGCCAATGAATTTTCTGATTGGCTTTAAATTTTCCTTCTATATTTTCTGCAAGAAAGATTCCAGCAATAAAAGAAACAAGGGGAATTAAATACGAAAGACCTATTTCCCAATGACCTGTCATAAAATTCTGGCTCATTAGAACAATATTACCTGTCTGAGCATTGGCGAATACTTCGCCTCTGACATTGTAAGTGTAAGCATCCTGTAACCCACCTGAAAAGGAGAGCAAGGCACTTAGCGAAAAGCTTTCTGACCTTTGCATAATATAATATCTCTCAATCAATTATTATTTATAGGCTTGGCAATAAGCTTATGAATAGGGTTTCCCTGACCCACGAATTTCTCTTCATATTCTGTCATGATATTCCCTTCGTTCATAGAAGGTTCATTATGTAAGTCATAAGTATAATTGCACATTTCCCATAGAGAAGATTCATCAATCGTCATAATGGAATAGTCAAAGAGATTGGTGTTATCTGTCTTGAACTCTAACAGCCCATCTTCCCTTATAATCTCGGAATAAAGCTCAAGAAATATAGGAGATGTTAGACGCCTCTTGGCGTGACGGTCCTTAGGCCAAGGGTCCGAGAAGTTAAGATAAATCCTGTTTATCTCATTTTTGTCGAAAATGTCTGTCAGTTTCCTAGCATCAACACATAGGAATCGAAGATTATCTAATGGTTTCTTTTCAAACTTGGTGGCTGCACGAAGTAGCACGGAAGAATATTTTTCAATTCCAAGATAATTAATGTCTGGATTATTAGCAGCCATTTGGGTTATGAATTGGCCCTTGCCCATGCCTATTTCAATATGAAGAGAGTTACTGTTTGAGAAGATTTCTTTGTTCCATAACCCTTTATAATCAGTTGGATCATTAATTACATACTCGCAATTAGCAATATATTCATCTGCACCAGGAATGTTTCTTAAACGCATGAATTATATCTCCTATTTACAAGGATTTTGTCGCGTTGCGACACCTTATGACAGATTATAACACAATTAAATACAAGAATATATACCAATAAGAAGGCATATTTGTTATAATATCTTTGCCACTTATATGTTAATGAGTAGGCAAATCTACATGAAAATAAGGTATTAAATAAATGCACAATAATAAACTTAAAAAGCTAATTAATCGAGTAATTGCAGTTGCATCATTATCTGCAATGGTTCTTGCAGGAACAGCAGTGACTGTAAACGCAGCGCCAGTATGGCCTAGCAATGTGGATACTGAATCTAATGCAGCTATTGTAATGGAGGCAGAGACAGGAGCAATTCTCTATGAGAAAAATATCGATGTCCAACATTATCCAGCAAGTATAACTAAGATTCTTACAACTCTACTTGCAATAGAGAACTGTAATCTTAATGAGGTAGTAACATTTTCTCATGATTCTGTATTCAAAAACGGTGGAGACTCATCTCATACAGGACGAGATGAAGGAGAACAGATGACAGTAGAGCAGTGTTTATACGCTGTAATGTTAGAATCATGTAATGAGAGTGCTTATGCAGTGGCTGAGCATGTAGGGGGTGGCGACATTAACAAATTCATCACAATGATGAACGATAAGGCTAAAGAGTTAGGATGTAAGAATACACATTTTTCCAATCCTAATGGACTACCGGACCCTAATCACTATACGACAGCAAGAGATATGGCGCTGATTAGTAAGGCGGCTTATGAGAATAAATTATTCGATAAGATAACAGGAACAAAGACATACACCATTCCGCCAACTAATAAGCATGCAGAACCGACACTTCTTAATAATCACCATGCCATGCTTAACTTTTATCAGACTAACAAATACCTGTATGACCCATGTGTAGGTGGTAAGACAGGATATACCCAGGACGCAGGAGCCACTCTTGTTACCTATGCAAAAAAGGATGGTATGACACTTATTGCTGTTACTCTTAACGGACAGACTAGTTCATACTATGTTGATACGACAAATATACTGAACTACTGCTTTGATAATTTTACAGCTTACGATTTATCATCAGAGGCGGGAGCCTATGTAGATGGAATTGTCGGTAAGCTGGGCTCTCTTAATAATGATAAGAAATATATTATGAGAGGTGAGAATTCAACAGTAATTCTGCCTAAGACAGCAGATTTTAGTGAGGCAACCTATAAGCTGGTGCCTTCCACTGATAGTAATAGCGATATAGCAGGAAGAATTCAGTATTACTACGCAGACAGATTCGTAGGCTCTGCTGATTTGATATTTGAAAAGGGAGAAAGCGTACCTTATCCATTCCATAATATTGATAGCGACAAGGGTGGAAGCGACATAACCTTCTTCAGATTTGATTATAAGGTGATACTGATAATCTTAGCAGGAGTCTTAGCAACCTATATAATTATTAGGGTTGCAAGGGCTAAGTCAGGTACAATTCTTCTTAAGAAAAAGAGAAGAAAAGACGTTAAGAGAAAAAGAAAGCCTAGATATACAGTAATTGACAGGAATCGCAATAGAAACAGGCGCAAAAGAAGACGTAAATGGTAGAAAAGGAGTAGTCCATGGAAGCACCATTTCCAATGAATCGAAGCGAAAAGAAGGAATTCGAGTTCGAGGTTATAGAAAAGCTTATTGAAGAAAACAACGGAATAGTAAGGACAAAACAGATTACTCAGCTTGGAATTGATTACAGAAGAATCATTGCTTATGTGGAGGAAGGAAGGCTTACTCGTGTAAAAAGTGGATATTATGCCATTAATCTGGATAGCCAAAATGAGGAAGATCTGATAGCAGGGATGTTTCCTGATGGAATACTGACTATGGAATCAGCTCTATTTTATCATGGATATCTTGAGGACAGACCCTTCGTGTGGAAAATAGCAATTAGCAAAAACACTTCTAAATCCCGCTTTAAGATGGATTATCCTCCACTTGAGCCATATTATAGTGAGAAGGATGTGTTGAGTCTTGGAGTTACGACTACTAAGGTAGGTGATTCCACTATGAAAATATACACAAAAGACCGATTGATATGTGATGTGCTCAAATACGAAGACAAAATGAAGCGTGATGACTTCAAAAAGGCGGCGCTTGCCTATATCCAGGATGAAGATAAGGATGTGGCGGCCCTAATGGAGTGCGCTAAGAAGAGAAAAGTGCGTAAGAAAGTTCAGAATATGATAGGTGTGTCGTTATAAATGCTAAACCCTGTATTAATTAAGAAAAAAGCAAAAGAAATGGATATTCCCTTCGACAATCTGTTATATGGCTGCTTGTTGGAGGAATTCATAGTGTTCATCAGTGAGAACAATCACGATGAACTATGGGTTACAAATGACAATATCCTGTGCCTTGATTCTTACAAGCGAGGAATAAAGGATACATTGATTCTTACAATGAATGGGGATGAGGACTTAGAGGTCTATGTGAGAAAATTCTCGTTGTCAGTTGTATCTTATTTTATGAATATTGGAGTGCCAGTAACAACAAGTTTTTCTACGGAAAACAAAGTTAGATTCGAATTGAAAATCGACAATATGAAGATACCGGTTCATTTGGTAATTCAAAAAGCCCCTGAAATTAGCGCATTTACCAAGAAGAAAGAACTAAAGCTTACACTACAGGGGGATAGAAGTGTAACATACCTAGAATATCCTATTGAGGACAAGGTTTCGGAATTAGCATTTCATATATTAGACAAGCTAGAGTTACTTGGTGAGATGGAAATGTATATCGACCTGTATGATTTACTAGTTACGGAGCCAGTAGAGGGGCGCAAGGTCAAGGAATGTCTCTCTAAGAAATGTGAAGGAAAAAGCGGCTTCGATATGGAGCGCTTCGAGACACTGCGAAGCTATAGAGACTATCCATATATGCAGAAAAAATACAAGCGCGCTCAAAAACGAACAAAGAGAAATGAGCTGACATGGAAGGATGTTCATGTTCTGATTATTAGGTTTTTAGAACCAATCTACATAGCATATGTTAACAATGAAGTATTCTTCGGAGACTGGATGCCTGACATAGCCAGGTTTTTAGACTAAATAAACCTGACATATGTTATTATGTTGTTAGAATAATTATGGAAAGCAAAGACAATCTAAGCACAAAGCTACAAGAATATATTGAAAGAGATATATATCCATTTCACATGCCGGGGCACAAGAGGATGCTTGAAGGAGCATATCAGCATGACATTACTGAGATTGATGGCTTCGACAACCTCAATAATCCCAAGGGATTGTTGAAGGAGCTTAATGAAAGCATTGCCAGGATGTATGGCTCTTCGGCCAGTTTTTTTACGGTAAATGGATCGACCTGTGGAAACTTAAGTGCAATATCGGCAGTTACGGATATAGGTGACACAATAGTTGTTGCAAGAAACTGTCACAGAAGCGTGGTAAATGCTGCAATTCTAAGGAAGCTCAACATGGAATATCTGTTTCCATCATACCTTAATGATTATATTGCAGGAGAGATTCCCCTTAGTGAAGTAAAAAAAGTGGTAGAAAGCCTCGGTAATAGAGGAATTAAGCCGAAAGCTGTTGTAATTACAAGTCCTACATATGAAGGTGTTGTATCAGATATTCCTAAGATATCTGAATATCTTCACACAAGGGACATTCCCCTAATAGTTGATTCGGCCCACGGAGCTCATTTGCATTTTCACAGCGCATTTCCAAGGGACTACATAAATTGCATAGATATATGTATTATGAGCGCCCATAAGACATTGCCCGTTCTTAATCAGGCAGCCATGGTCCATGTCAATTCTAGGTTGGTTGACCCTGCAAATGTTATGAGATACATCAGTATGTATCAGACAAGCTCTCCAAGTTATGTGATAATGGAGAGCATGAGCTGCGCACTAGAGTTAATTACTGAGAAGAATTTTGATGCTTATGTTAGTAAGCTTAGAGACTTCTATAAAGAAACTCAA
The DNA here is from genome assembly GCA_900316395.1 of uncultured Lachnospiraceae bacterium. Classification (GTDB taxonomy): domain Bacteria; phylum Bacillota; class Clostridia; order Lachnospirales; family Lachnospiraceae; genus RUG191. Next base: position 22,523 of record ONCT01000011.1, read on the forward strand.
ACCCTTGAAAAACTGTCACTTGAGCCCATATCAGAGGGTAGAGATATGGGTAAGATTGTTATATATACGAATGGATACATTGATGGCGAGAAGCTGGCTTCAATATTACGAAAAGAGTATTTACTTGAGCTTGAAATGTATAATAGGCATTATCTGCTTGCTATGACTAGTGTGATGGACACTGCGAAGGGTTTTAGAAGGTTGTTAGATGCATTATTTTCAGTTGAGAAGACCTTAGGAGAGAAAATTTATAGTAAAAATAACGAAAAAACTGTCAAAATATTCCAAAAGGGAAAGAGACGAACTAAATCAGGATATTTATCCACAAAGTTCGAATTAAAACCCGTTAGAGAGTGCATAAATCGAATTTCAGCAGGAATAATTATGGCTTATCCACCTGGAATACCCATACTGATGCCAGGTGAATTTATTGAAAATGACGACATCATTTACATAGAAGAAAACTACAAGAATATGGAAGGTATAGTAGACGGGAAGCTGCCTGTATTATTAGATGAATAGTTTGCCATCTGGCACATCAAGAGTGCAGCCTGTCTAAAGTAAAGGGAAGAAATGTTATATTGTATTATTGGAAAAAGTTCTACAGGAAAAGATACGATATTCAAGTGTTTACTAGAGAACAAGTCTCTTAATCTTGAAAATGTAGTAAGCTACACCACCAGGCCTATTCGAGAGCACGAGGTTGATGGGGTAGAATACCATTTTGTAGACGAAAAGAAGAGGGACGAATTAGATAAAGCCGGCAAAATCATTGAGCTTAGGCGTTATAACACCTGCTACGGACCTTGGGATTATTTTACTGTAGATGATAAGAGCCTTGATATTGAAAATAAGGATTACTTAATCATTGGAACCTTAGAATCTTACGAAAAAATACGCGACTACTATGGAAAAGGCCTTGTTCGACCGATATATATAGAAGTAGAGGATGGTCTTCGTCTGCAACGCGCCCTCAACAGGGAGAAGAAGCAAAAGCATCCGAAATACAACGAGATGTGCAGGCGATTCTTAACGGATGACGAGGATTTCTCTAAGGAGAAGCTAAAAAAAGCCAATGTAGACAGGACATTTGTCAATAACGATATTGATAGTACTGTAAATGAGATAATAGAGTATATACGTTCTTGTGGGTAGGAGAGAAATATGGATATTAAGGTTAGTAATGTAACACCTGTTAATCAGGTAAAAGAGACAGAACAGGTTCAAAAGGGTGACGATTCCTTTAAGTTCACGCTGGTGTCGAAGATAGATGATGCCAACCTGAAGCAGAAGTTGTCTTCCCTTATGGAAAATATTAATCAACAGGGTGATAAGATAGCTAAGCATATGGATATTAACGACCTGCAGAAGTATCGTGAGCTTGTAAAAGAGTTCATGAATGAGGTGGTTAACAGGTCACATGAGTTTACGAGAGAGAATTTCCTTGATAGAAAAGGTCGTCATAGAGTGTATGGCATGATTCGTCAGGTGGACGATAATCTTGATGGGCTTGCTAAGGAGCTTGTTAAGGAAGAGAAGGACCACATTGCAATCTTAGGTCACATCGACGAAATCCGCGGATTGCTACTTGATATTTCGACCTAGGCGGCGCCCCAGGCCCCGTAATCTAAGCGGCGCCCCAAGCTCCGCAATTATGCGGCTCCCCAGGCCCCGCCGCTGTGTTGGAAGTATATTGCCAAAGGTAATGCTTCGCTAAGAATATATAAGTGATTATATAAGATATAATTGATATGACACAACCGTTGCTCGATCTGCCATCCAGGTAGCGAGCAACTAATCCCAGCATCCCTGCTGGGATTTTGTTGTATACAGAGATAATCACTAATATATTCTAAGCTTGCATTAATCCTTAGCAATATACTTCCAACACAGCGGCTAATATCCTGAGTAGCCACGTATAAGGAACTGGCTTGGGTCGCCGCAATATAGAGTGTCATGAGGGATCGCCGCAACATAGAGTGACATGAGCCTGGTTCGCCTCATGTTTTGTTCTTTAATATCCACCATAACCTTATAACATAAATACATATAAATAAGAAATAATTACACACAAATAGCATAGTTTTGTGATAGAATATTAACGTTAATGTGGATAAATATAGCAAATAATTGAAATATAGGGATTATATGAAGGAGACGAGGTAAGTATGAAAATAGCTAACTTCAAAAGAATCGTAACATTTTCCATGGTGCTAATACTACTTGTCAGTATACTTGCGCCGTTGCCAGGCCCTGCTTTGGCAGCAGAAAACGAAGGAGTTGACCCTGAGAGTCTTAAGGGATGTAATTGGATGTCTCTTATATCTAATGACAGGTATCTTAATGAGGTTAATATACCAGGAACCCATGATGCTGGAATGGCCCAGGCCAAGCCATATGGACTAGTGGGCAAGCTTGGTCCAAGCTATGGTAGGACACAGAGCCTTAGTGTAAGGGACCAGATGAATGATGGTGTTCGAATGTTAGATATTAGAATGACTAACAGATACGGTTCCCAGGATACATCAGATGATATATATATTGTACATGGTAGTGAGGGCACGTTTGATGCAAGATTCTATTCTTATAAGAGTAAGAAAAGAATTAAAGCTAAACGTTCTTCATACTACAAATATACTTACTATACAGTAAATGATTTGATGGCTGAAGTATCAGAGTTCCTTAAGAATAACCCATCTGAAACAATTCTGCTTGAAATGGGATATGAGTATAATTCAGGTGACGAGGATAAGACTTACGCAAAAGCACAGAAGCTCTTAGATCAGTACGCAGCTACAATTAATCCTTCTACTGGAAAACCATACATTTATACAGACAATGGTTCTAAGATTATTAATAATATGCCAACCATGGGACAGGCACGAGGCCAGGTTGTTGTATTATCTAAGAATACGGGAGCGTTAGGCTACGGAATACAATACAGTGCACCTAATGGCTATGCTATTAATACGAAGGTGGCTGGAAAGACATTCTGCTTCGAGAATCATTACGAAGCAGACAAGAGTCATAAGTTAGATTATGTTAAGAATTTTTTCAATGGAGGTACTGTTAATAAATGGCCAACCTCAGGTAAGCAGGCCTACGGAACTGACTCTATTAAAGCACAGATTCATGACCTTCCTAAGGATGTTACAACACATATTGATAAAGGAAATATTATATCAACATCTTCTAATGTGGCCTGGGCAGACTGGAAGAAGCTAGGCGATAATCCTCAGGAAGTAGCGGATGTTGTTAACCCATATCTATATGGAAGTGATGGACTCTTCAATACTCGCGGCAAGCTATATGGATGGGTTTATTCAGATTATGTAAATGCACAAATGGCGCGAAAGCTGTATTTAACTAACTTCCCAACAGGAGCAGACGGCCTTAATTACAAGAAAGTTACATATAAGATTGGCACTGAAGAAAAGACAACCTATGTTCTTAATGGAGAAGAAATAACATTACCTGATTCCACCCAGACTTTTGCTGAAGGAATTACATTTGACGGATGGACGAAAGAAAGCGATCCTAGAAAAGTCTATAAGGTAGGGGAGAAGTTCAAGATTACTGAGGATACAGTATTCAACGCCCACACCCAATATACCTGGAAAGGACTTAATCAGTATCTTAGCAAGCAACAGTCGGGAACTGTTGATATTAAGCTTTCTGGAGATTTGATTTCTACCGAAGCAGATGAAACCTTAACCATTCCATCTGGAGTAACAGTTAATATTGATGTTGACGGCTATAAGATAGATGGAACGAAGAAGAGTAGCGACAGACCGAACTTTACCGTATATGGAAAGCTTAATATTGTAAGTGAAAACAACAGTAATGGAATAATTACTGGTGGTAAGAGTGAGAAGGGTGGAGCATTCTATGTTGCACCAGGTGGAGAACTAACTGTAGGAAATAATATTCTAATTACAGGCAACAAAGCCTCATACGGTGGAGGTATCTATCTTAATAATGCGCAAAATGGCAAGAGCGCTGCCAAGGCTGTTATTAAGAATGCTACCATTACAAATAATGAAGCCACATATGGTTCAGGTGGTGGTGTCTATGCTCCTGATGGTACGACTGTAGAATTAAGTGGCAAAGTAATAATTACAAACAACACTGGTAAAATATACCGTTCAGGCGTCAGCAACCTGCACGTTGATAAGAGCGATACGCCTATAATATATCTGACTGGTAATCTGCAAACAGATTCGGACATAGGAATATCGGCGTACTTAAATCATGTTAATAATACTGAAATGCCAATAGCTTACGACAATAATAGTGGTTCGAATGTAAATGGCAGCAAGGATTATTTTAAGAGCGATTATGCCGGTAATGTAATTGGTGTGGGAACAGGCGACAATGCGAATAAGCTTGTTATAAAGCCATTCAAGACATACACTGTTACATTTTTTAATTCCTATAAAATACCAGACCAAACTGTTGTAGCTGGTAGCAAGGCCACAAAGCCTAAGGATACACCGTTCAAGCCAAATTACAGGTTTACTAATTGGATAATAGATAATGACCCTGAAAAACCTTATGACTTCAACACACCAGTGAACTCTAACCTAAGCTTGTATCCTAATTATGTACCGTATTTCGTATATGTTTCCTTCTATCATAATGATGCAAGTGGACAGATATCCACAAGATGTGTTCAATATGATACGGCAATAAGCAACTTGCCAGATAATCCAGCTTATAAGGGATACTCATTTGTGGGCTGGTACAAGGATAAAGCGCTTACACAGGCATTTGATCCTGCAGAGAATATAACAAGCAATATTACTCTCTATGGAAAATGGAATAAGCAGCCAGATGTAACATTAACATTTGACACAGGTGGTGGAAGCGTAGTACAGCCTCAGACCATTGAGTATGGAAGCACTGCAACAAGGCCAACCGTTAATCCTACAAGGTCAGGTAAGCTGTTTACAGGATGGTTTACTGACAGCTTATGCGTAAACGCATTTGACTTTAGTACACCAATAACAGCTAACACAACAATATACGCAAGATGGGAGACAGATCCGGCAATTACAACTAATTATGTAGTCGCATTTGACTCTAATGGTGGTTCTAATACGTCTTCACAGACAATATCAAGTGGAGGACTTGTAACAAAGCCTACAGACCCAACGAAGACAGGCTATGCATTCAGAAATTGGTTTACAGACCCAGCTTGTACCAATGTATATAACTTCTCAAAGCCTGTTACTAGTGATATGATTCTATATGCCGGCTGGTACAAGGTAGAGCGTGTTGTAACATTTAATAGTAACGGCGGTTCGTTAGTAGATTCACAGCGATTAGCTGATGGTGAGACAGCTCATTACATGGAAAGCACGAAGCAGGGCTACACCTTCCTAGGCTGGTATACTGATGAGCAGTTAACTAATGAATACGACTTCGATACACCTGTTACTAACTCCATTACACTTTATGCAAAATGGATTCAACAGGAAATGACAGTAACATTTGATTCCATGGGAGGTTCTGATGTAGCGGAGGACTATCCAAAGTGGGGAGGTATCGTGGCAGAGCCAGAGGTGCCTGTTCGTGAAGGCTACAACTTCTTAGGCTGGTATACCAACAGCGAGTGTACTATCAAATACAACTTCAGCACTCCTGTTAAGAAGGACATTACCCTTTATGCAAAATGGGAAAAAGGCCCAGAAGAAGAGACATATGATGTAACATTTGATACAAGTGGCGGAACTGCTGTTTCACCTAAGACAAATCTTTCTTATGGTACATTGTTAGATTTAACAACAATTAGTACAAGTTTAGAAGAATATGATTTTGTTGGATGGTATATGCAGCTAGGCGGAATGAGCGCTGATGATTTAAGAGAGTTAATTAAAGATAATTCAGATATGGAAGAGTATACCTGGATTGACAATGAAATACCTTATATTTTGTCAGAAAACAACTATTATGTTGATGGAGACGCGCATTTCAAGGCTAGATTCGAAAAGCAGCTAGTTACACTAAGCTTCTACGATGGAGAAGACTTGGTAGAAACTCAGACAGCTACAAAAAATTTTATACCACTTTATCCAGAGGAAATAAGTAAAGCAGGATACAATTTCGTTGACTGGTATTCTGATCCTGATTTAGTATATTTATTCGACTTTGATGCACCAATAGACGAGGATACCAAGGCTTATGCAAAATGGGAAAAGGAAGAGTATACCATAACATTTGACAGTAATGGTGGAACACCAGTAGAAAGTCAGGAAATACAATCTGATGAGAAGGTAAAAGAACCTACCAAGCCAACTCGCAGTGATGATGAGTTCTTAGGTTGGTATACACCGATAACTGACGATCCAACAGAGATTGATTATATCTTAGAGGAATGCAGTGATGAGAAGGATCAATTTGTAGTATATGGAAGAACATTGTACCATGAATATGACTTCGATAACGAAATTGTAGATGAAGATATAGAGTTAGTTGCTATGTGGGATGACCAGGAGATATATAGATTATTTAATCCATATACAAGTGAGCACCTATATACAACAAATCAAGGAGAACTGTACTACCTAACATCAATAGGATGGAATTTTGAAGGAGTAGCATGGGTTTCACCAACGCAGGGAGACCCTGTATATCGCTTATTTAATCCATACACCTACGAGCATTTCTACACTTTGAATAAGGGCGAGATGGATTATTTAGTTACATTAGGCTGGAGTTACGAAGGAATAGTATGGTATTCTAATAATGACAAAGAATATGAGGGACAATGGGTATATCGTCTCTTCAATCCATACGAAAGCATAGGTGCACATTTATACACATTGAATAAGGGTGAAGTCGATTATCTGGTTACTTTAGGCTGGATATACGAGGGTACCTGTTGGAAAACAGTTGATTAAACAACAATTATTGAGGTTATAGATGAAATTTCAAGATGTATGTGGTCAGGAAGCATTGATTAATCATATGCAAAGTGCTATCCGACTCGGTAAGATAAGCCATGCTTACATAATTAGCGGAGAAAAGGGCTTTGATAAGCTTTCATTAGCAGAGCCCTTTGCTCAGGCTATGTTATGTAGCAATCTGAATATAGAGCCTTGCGGCGAATGTATAAGCTGCAAGAAAGCTATTCATCATAATCATCCGGATATAATATACATTTCCCATGAAAAACCTAATCTAATATCTGCTAAGGAAATTAGAGAACAAATAGTAAATACGGTAGATATAATTCCTTATGAAAGTAAGCGGAAGATATATATCATAGAGGACGGAGAGTTAATTAATGAGCAGGGACAGAACATTCTGCTTAAGACAATTGAGGACCCGCCAAGCTATGCAACTATTATAATTCTTACCACTAATAAGGATATGTTTCTTCCTACTGTGCTATCAAGGTGTGTATGTCTTGATATGCAGCCGGTAAGCAATGAAACTATCAAATCCTATTTGATGAAGAAGGGAATAGTAGATTATCAGGCCGATATGGCCATTGATTTCGCAGAAGGAAATCCTGGCAAGGCCCTTATGATTGCGGATGATGTTGAGTTCAAGGAGCGACGGCGATTAGTTATTAATATGATAAGGGAATATAAGAAATACGACCCTAATGACATTGCCAAGCTCGCCGAGAGAATGGAAAAGGATAGCGAGAATATTGACAGTTATATAGATTTGTTATTGCTGTTTATGCGGGATGCACTAATTCTTAATACAACAGGGGATGAGTCAAGAGTTCATTTCCGAGAAGAAATGGGCAGCGTAAGAGATATGTCGAGACTTCCCATAAGCAGAATCAATGATTTAGTTAATATAATCTGCGAAGCTAAGAACAGGATTAACACCGGAGTTACTATAAGCTTTGCAATAGAAATAATGTTACATAAAATGAAGGAGATATAAAGCGAAAATGGATACACAAGAAATGAACACAGAAGAAATAAGCACAGAGGAAATGCCATCAGAAGAAGTTAATACTGATGAGAAGGTTACGGTAATAGGCGTAAGATTCAGAAATGTGGGTAAAATCTATTATTTCGACCCAACAGGTTTCGAAATCAATGTTGGGGACAAGGTAATAGTTGAGACAGCAAGAGGTATAGAGATAGGCACAGTTCTTCTTGGTGCTAGGGAAGTAGGCGTTGAGAGCATCGTTAGCCCTCTTAAGGGAATAGAGCGTCTTGCTACAGAAGAAGATGTGGAGCACGCCGCAGAGAATAGAGACAAGGAGAAGGAAGCCTGTGTAAAATGTAAGGAATTGATAGAGAAGCATGGACTAGACATGAAGCTTGTTGGCGCTGAATACACATTTGACAATAAGAAGCTACTGTTCTACTTCACATCTGATGGCAGGGTAGACTTTAGAGAGCTTGTTAAGGACTTAGCCGGGGTATTTCGCACTCGAATTGAGCTTAGACAAATCGGTGTCAGAGACGAGGCGAAGATTCTAGGAGGCCTTGGAATATGTGGAAGAGAGCTTTGCTGCGCATCATATTTATCTGATTTTGCACCGGTTTCTATTAAGATGGCTAAGGAGCAGGGACTTCCTCTTAATCCAACGAAGATATCAGGAAATTGCGGAAGACTTATGTGTTGTCTAAAGAACGAGAATGAGACATATAAGTACTTAAATAGCAATCTTCCTAACAAGGGCGATACCATTATAACCCCTACTGGCAGAGAGGCAGCAGTTGAAGACCTTAATGTCCTAAGACAGCAGGTTGTAGTTGTTGTAGAAGGGGAAGACGACATTAAGGAAAGACAGACATATCATGTTAGTGAGATAAGCTTCAAGCAGAGAAAGAAGAAGATAGAGGTCACTGATGAGGAAGCTAAAGAGTTAGAAGGCTTAGAAGACAACGATTTAGAGTCTTCTAATGCAGAAGAGAACAGTCAGGATAATAAAAAGCATAATAGAGAGCATAATCATGGCAAGGATAATTCACATCATAGAGACAGACATGATAAGAACCATGATAACAAGAGAAATAAGAAATACAATAAGAAAAAGCATTATAACAAGAAGAATCATAATAACAAGGATAATAATGAAGGATAAGGGCTGTGGACGAATCATTAATTCATGAAGGCGAGAGATTAGACGAGCTTCACAGAAAAGGATATATGATAATTCAGGACCCAAGTCAGTTTTGTTTTGGTATAGATGCGGTTTTACTATCAGCATTTGCCAGAGCAGGCAGTAAGGAGAAGGTCCTTGATATAGGAACGGGCACCGGAATCATCCCAGTATTGATGGAAGCAAGGTATGGTGGCGCCTATACTGGTGTAGAGATTCAGGAAAAAGCAGCAGATATGGCTAGAAGATCTGTTATCTATAACCATCTTGAAGATAGTATTAAGATTCGAAATGAAGACATCAGGGAATCCTATAAAGGATATGGCAACAGACCCTTCGACGTTGTTACCACTAACCCACCATACATGATTCCTGATAAAGGATTAGTCAATCCCAACAGCGCCAAAGCTCTGTCCAGACACGAACTTACAATAGAATTGGAAGATATAGTTCGGATTAGCTCTCATCTTCTCAAAACAAAGGGTAGATTCTATATGATTCACAGGCCCTCCCGACTTGTAGAGATTATGACGGTTATGAGGAAGTATAAGCTGGAAATAAAGCGACTAAGAATGGTCCATCCATTTATTGATAAAGAGGCCAATATGGTTTTAATTGAAGCAATTCATGAGGGTGGGGCGTTTATGAAGGTGGAGAGTCCATTAATTGTATACAAAGAGAAGGGAGTCTACACCGAAGAAGTAATGGATATATATTATGGAGAGTAATAATGGCAGGATGCTTGTATTTATGCGCAACGCCAATAGGCAATCTTGAAGATATAACATATAGAGCAGTAAGGATTCTAGGGGAGGCCGACTTAATTGCGGCTGAAGATACCAGGACCTCTCGTAAGCTACTTGACAGATATGAGATAACAACTCCTGTGACATCATATCACGAGCACAATAAGCTGGAGAAGGCGGGCACTCTAATTAATAAGCTCCAAGAAGGTCAGAACATTGCACTTATTACTGATGCAGGAACCCCGGGAATATCGGACCCTGGAGAAGAATTGGTTAAAATGTGCTTTGAAGAAGGAATTGAGGTTGTTTCAGTGCCAGGTCCTGCAGCCTTTGTTACGGCGGTAACCTCTTCTGGCAGGTCCAACAGGCGAATTGCATTCGAGGCATTTCTTCCTAAGGATAAGAAATACAGGGCACACATTATAGAAGAATTAAGAAATGAGACTCGTACAATCGTGTTATATGAGAGCCCGCATCATCTGAAGGCAACGCTTAAGGAATTATCTAATGCCTTAGGTGAGGACAGAGAGCTTACCATAGCAAGGGAATTAACTAAGCGATATGAAGAGAAGCTGCAATTTACATTTGGCGAAGCCATAGATTATTATGACACAAATGAACCACGGGGTGAATATGTGCTTGTAATATCTGGAAAATCAAAAGAAGAGCTTGCAAGAGAAAATGAAGCCAAGTGGGAAAATCTCTCTTTATCCGAACATATGAAGATATATCTAGACAAAGGTTCGGATAAGAAGCAGGCTATGAAGAGTGTTGCAAAGGACAGAGGTGTAAGCAAACGAGATATCTATAATAAAATAATTCAAGAGGAAAACAATGAAGATTAAAGCAATTCTAATTGATTTAGATGGAACAATTACAGATACAGAAAGGGTGTATCAAAAGAACTGGCTTATTGCAGCAAAAAAGCTAGGCTATGATTTCTTTACTAAGGAGGATGCCCTTAGCCTTAGAAGTGCGTGGCGTCCTTATGGCAAGGAGTTAATGGCAAAAAGGTTCGGCGACAAGTTAGACTTAGATAAGTTAGCAGAAGTTACCACAGAAATGACCATTGAGGAATTAAAGAGAGATGGCACGAAGCTCAAACCCTACGCCAAGGAATTTCTCGAGGAAGTCAGAAAGTATAACCTAAAGGTTGTGCTTGTATCAGCCACAAGAATGGATATTGTTAAGTGGAGACTAAGTGAGGTTGGACTGTCGGATGCCTTTGACGAAGTGGTATCAGCCCATGGCACCAAGCGAGGAAAACCTTATCCAGAGCCATATCTGTTTGCCTGCGATGAGATAGGCGTATCCCCACAAGAAACAATCGCCGTTGAAGATTCTCCTAATGGTGCTTTGTCTGCCATTGCAGCAGGCTGTAATACAGTAATGGTTCCGGACTTAACTAAGGCGGATGAAGAGCTTTTGAACAAATTATACGGATATTGTGATAATCTAATGGGCGTTCTTGATTATTTGGATGTATAATATAGAAGGAATGGTTTTGTTTATGTAAAATGTGCAAAGGGGGTATACATTATGGATATGGATAAAGTTAAGCAGTTGCAGGAGTTTGTTGATGATTCAAGTAGAATCGTTTTCTTTGGTGGCGCGGGAGTTTCTACGGAGAGTGGTATCCCTGATTTTAGAAGTGTTGACGGACTCTATAATCAGAAGTACGACTATCCACCAGAGCAAATCCTGTCCCATACATTTTTTATGCATAAGCCGAAGGAATTCTATCGCTTCTATTATGACAAGATTATGATTACAGGTATTGAGCCTAACGCAGCCCATAAGAAGCTGGCGGAGCTTGAGAAGGCTGGCAAGCTTGATGCAGTAGTAACACAGAATATAGACGGCCTTCATCAGAAGGCAGGTAGTAAGAAGGTCTTCGAGCTACACGGCAGTACTCTAAGGAATTATTGTATGAAATGTGGTGAGTTCTACGATGGGGATTATATTCTATCCTGCAAGAACAAGAGCGATTTTGACGGAATTCCAAGATGTGAGAAATGTGGTGAAATAATTAAGCCTGATGTTGTTCTATACGAGGAAGGCTTAGACGACTACCAGGTTAGCGGCTCGGTAAATGCCATTTCCAATGCGGACATGCTTATAATAGGAGGAACCTCACTTGCAGTTTATCCTGCTGCAGGACTAATCAACTATTTCCGCGGCAAGCACCTCGTTCTCATCAACAAGGGTGAAACAAGCCGCCAAACCTCAGCCGATTTAGTTATCACAGATCCTATAGGACAAGTATTAGATATGATAGCTTGTTAGAAGCTTAATTAAGACTCTGCATCCATAGAACTCCCAAGCCACATTCTTAGTGGCGGGGAGTTACTATGGTGCAGAGTCATATATTATGCACTTGACAGAGATTGTTGCAAGTGTTATTATTTACTCTCGTGGTATATATAAATATCCTTGGATACGTGTATTCTAGCGTATCCCAATAGTCCAAAAGGAGGTAAAGAAAGCATGAACAAGTATGAATTAGCACTCGTTGTTAATGCGAAGATCGAAGACGATGTACGCGAGGCCACAGTTGAGAAGGCTAAGGGCTACATTACACGTTTCGGCGGAACAGTAACAGAGGTTGAAGATGCTGGTAAGAAAAAGCTTGCTTATGACATCCAGAAGATGCCAGAAGGCTACTACTACTTCATTCAATTTGATGCTGAACCAGAGACACCTGCTCAGGTTGAGAAGAGTGTTCGCATTATGGACAACGTTCTTCGATTCTTATGCGTTAGACAAGACGAGGCATAGGATTTAGTTAAAGGAGAACATAATATGAATAAAGTTTTTTTGATGGGTAGACTTACAAGAGACCCAGAAATCAGATACGGTAACGATAATAAGCCTATAGCAAGATACTCTATAGCGGTTGACAGAAGATATAAGGATCAGAATGGTAATTATCCAACTGACTTTTTCAATCTTACATCTTTTGGAAATACAGCTTCTTTTGTAGAGAAGTATCTTAAGAAAGGCACTAAGATAGTTGTTGAAGGCGAGATTCGCAACAACAATTATGAGAAAGACGGTAAAACCGTATATTCTGACCAGATTATAGCGAATAATGTTGAGTTCGCAGAGAGTAAGAATGCCCAAGGTGGAGGAGATTATCCTAACGCCCCATCTAATCAGCCAACAGGCGATGCAGGCGACGGCTTCAATCAAATTGAAGATGCTACAGAGGATGACCTTCCATTCATTTAAACCAGTTAGTTTAAATAGGAGGAAATAATCATGGCTTATAATAAATCAGCTGATGGTGGAAGAAGAAGACCAATGCACAGAAGAAAGAAAGTATGTGTATTCTGTGGTAAAGATAACACAATTAGTTATAAGGACACAGCTACACTTAAGAAATACATTTCTGAGAGAGGTAAAATTCTTCCTCGTCGTATTACAGGTAATTGTGCTAAGCACCAGAGAGCCCTTACAGTTGCAATTAAGAGAGCTCGTCACGTAGCACTTATGCCATACGTTCAAGAGTAATTAAATCAGACCCTTCCGGTGAGAACTGGGAGGGTTTTTTAATGCACTTTTCTCAAAGATATTAGGCACAACATATAGAAAAATAGTTGATTTATAACACTACTTTTGGTAAAATGTCTCACGTAGATTATATTTTTTTGAAAGGAGAAAAAACATGTCATACGAAAACGCACGTAACGGAATAGGCAAAGTGTTTACTGCTCAGGTACTTAACATTATTGTAGCTGTATGTACTTTAATTACAGGTATTTTTGTTGTATTAGCAATCGGAGCAGCTTCAGCTGAGTCTACAGGAGGCGCAATTGCTTCTGGAATCGGTGGAGTAATTTTCTCAGTAGGAGCAGGAGTACTTGGTATTATCGCTTTTATCCTTCAGCTTGTTGGTCTTAACAAGGCTGGTCAGGACAGCGAGCAGATTAAGAAGGCATTTACAATTACAATCGTTGGTTTAATTGTTGCTATTCTTTTCGGAATTCTTAACTCAGCATTCCCATCTGCTACATGGATTAAGGGTATTGGTGATGTAGTAGGTACTATTTTAGGTCTTTTAGTTACATACAATATCTTATTTGGTTGTGCTGGACTTAAGTCAGAGTTAACAGATAAGGCTAATAGTACATGGAAGATGTACATGATCGTTATCATCCTTGATATCGTAGTTGGTATCGTAACTGTTATCCTTGGTGCATTAGGCATCACAGCAGTATCTGCAGTTGCTTATGCAATCGTTCTTATTGCTGACTTTATTTTCGACATCGTTGCTTACATTATGTTCTTATCATTCTTAAATAATGCTAGAAAAGTATTATAATTGATAAGAAATCCTAATAAGCGAATTAAGGCATCCTTGTATTAGTATATGGGGGTGTCTTTTTTTGCGCCTTAAAGAGTTCATTTTTCTGCGAAATGCTTGATTTACATTTGATAAATAAATATAATATCCTTATGATAGTGTGTTATTTCGAGAAAGGAGAAATTGAAAATGTATGAGAATGCGAAAAATGGTATAGGAAAAGTATTTACATCACAAATTTTGGCGATTCTTGCTGTTTTATGTGCTCTTGTTGCTGGATTATTTGCAGCTGTTACATTAACTGCTGTAGATGAGAATCTGACAGGTGCTACTTTTGGTGGAAGTGTTGGTTTGGCGTTATTTACACTTGCATCAGCAGTTTTATTAGTAATTGCTTTTATACTTGAGATGGTAGGACTTAACGTAGCCGGCAGAGATGAGCCATTATTTAAGAAGGCTTTTATAGTATCAGTAGTTGGTTTAATTATTTCTATTGTACTTGGTGCTCTTGCATCATTAACAACAATTAGCTGGATAATTGACTTAAAGGATATATGTAACTTCTGTATTGGGTTAATAATTGTACACCATGTATTATATGGCGTGGCTAACATATGTCCTTCTTTATCAGATAAAGGTATGAGTGTATGGAAGGTATACATGGCAACTATCATAATTGCTGTTGTAGTAAATATAGTTTCAATAGTAATGGCATTGTTGAAATTATATACAGGTTCTGCAGTTCTTCTTATTGTATTTACATTATTGGATGCGGTTCTACAGATTGTTGCTTATGTTATGTTCGTTAGCTTCTTAGCTAAGGCTAAGAAAGAAATTATATAATAAAACAAAGTCCCAGGAGGGTGAGGCATGGATGAGAAAATGTTAAGAAAAGATTTTATTGAATTATACGGCGATGGGGGAGATATTAGAGAATATTTCTCACCTGGTCGTGTTAATCTAATAGGTGAACATACTGACTATAACGGAGGTCATGTCTTTCCATGTGCTCTCACTCTTGGAACTTATGGTATAATGCGACGCCGTAATGATAATACTTTGAAGTTCTCTTCTGCAAATGTTAAGAAGGGACAGGTTGTTAGCGTTGATATGTCCAACCTAAAATACGATAAAAAGTATAGTTGGGCCAATTATCCCCTGGGAATTGTATGGGCCCTAAAGGATAAGGGAATTGAATTAGAATCTGGATTTGAAATGCTAATCTGGGGCAACATCCCTAATGGCTCCGGACTTTCCAGCTCTGCTAGTATAGAAGTTCTTATGGCCAAGATGATTCAGGACCAATACGAGATTAAGAGCCTTAATATGCTTGATTTGGCGCTGATAGGTCAGTATTCCGAGAATAATTTCAACGGTTGTAATTGCGGTATTATGGATCAGTTCGCAGTGGCCATGGGCAAGAAGGATAACGCAATGTTCCTTGATACAAGTGACCTTTCTTATCAATATGCACCAATTGATCTCAAGGATGAGAAGATTGTTATTATTAACAGTAAGGTTAAGCACTCCCTTGTAGATTCTGCGTATAATGAGAGACGAGAGCAGTGTTCAACAGCCTTGCAAGAACTTCAGAAGGAATTAGACATTAAGACATTAGGTGACTTAGATATAGATACATTTGAAGCTAACAAAGGCTTAATTAAGGATGACATAGTAAGAAAGCGCGCAAAGCATGCCGTATATGAGAATCAACGCACAATAGAGGCAGTCAAAGCTCTTAAGAGAAATGATGTAGAGTCTTTTGGAAAATTAATGAATGAGTCACACATTTCCCTAAGAGATGATTATGAGGTTAGCTGTCCAGAGATTGATGTATTAGTTGAGATTGCCTGGGCAACTGAAGGTGTCATAGGTTCAAGAATAACAGGTGGCGGCTTTGGTGGTTGTACTGTAAGTATAGTTAAGAATGATGCTGTAGATGATTTGAAAAGACGTGTTGAGAAAGAGTATCCTAAGAAGACGGGACTTGACGCAGAAGTCTACATAGTTGACATTGGAGACGGAACACGACGCATTTAATATTATTTAGAAAGTAAGATAGGTTAAATAATCTATTGAGGAAATAACATGAATAAGATTAAGTATAACAGCATGCTTGTGCAGTATCTCAGGCTGCCGTTGTATCTAATACCTTTATTTATCGTAGGTATTATTCTTCTTTTTTTACATAACCATTATAGGATTGGCTATACATTAATAGGCGTTCTGGTATTATATACCGCTATAGTAATTGTACTATATGTACTTATTAAGCGAAGTATAGATAATTCAGTACTTGATTTTGCTATGGGTTATGCTAGTGTACAGAAATCCATACTAGAGAATCTGGATGTTCCATATGCATTAATCACAGCCGATGGCAAGTTCCTTTGGATGAATAAGGAATTTGAAAAGACCACTGGCAAGGACAAGTCTTATCAAAAGTCAATAACTACGATTTTTCCACAGATTACGAAAGAAAAAATCGCGAATGTTGGGGAAGGCAAAAGGGATCTTCTTTCTCTCGAGTTCGAGGAAATGAGTTACAAAGTAACTGTTCACCGTTTTGAAGCTGAAACCATGAAAAAGGGCGATATGTTTGGCTTCGCAGAGGGACAAAATACGGTATACGCCGTTATTCTCTATGATGAGACAAAGCTCATGGCTTTAGAGACACAGCAAAAAGAAACCGAGATGGTAGCAGCCCTAGTATATGTTGATAATTTTGAAGAAATAGCTGACTCAGTTGATTCTGTTCGTTTGTCAGTTATTCGTGCTGTTATAGAGAGAAAGGTATATCAATATTTTCAGGGAAAAAAAGCTCTTGTCAGAAGAACTGACAGAGATAAATATATCGTTGTAACTGACCGAAAGGGTCTGTCTCTTATGGAGGAGGATAATTTCGCCATATTAGAGCAGATTAAGACAACGAAGGTAACTAATGATACAACCCCTACACTAAGTATAGGAATTGGTGTGGCAGCCGAGGATTATTCTCAAAATCTCGAATTCGCAAGGGCAGCAATTGATATGGCTCTTGGACGAGGAGGCTCTCAGGCAGTCTTAAAGGATGGAGACGAAATATCTTACTATGGAGCACATGGTAAGGAGAAAGAGAAGACTACGAGAGTTAAAGCTCGTGTAAAAGCACAGGCTCTTCGTGAATTAATGCAGACAAGGGATGACATTATAATAATGGGTCATTCTATTAGTGATATAGATGCATTTGGTGCAGCAGTAGGTATCTATTGTGCAGCCAATTCTCTTGGTAAGACGGCCCATATCGTACTTAATGACATATCAAGCTCATTAAAGCCGATTGTAGATACATTTTCTAAGGAAAATGGCTATCCAGAGAATCTTATTCTTGATAGTACTAATGCACTAGTATTGCAGGATGCTAATACATTAGTCGTAGTAGTAGATACTAACAGACCTAGCTATACAGAGTGTCCTAAATTACTAGAGAGAAGTGAGTCAATAGTAGTATTTGACCATCATAGAAGCAGCAAGGAAACAATAGAGAATACCTTATTATCTTATATTGAGCCTTATGCATCCTCTACCTGTGAAATGGTTGCAGAGATGCTTCCTTATTTCTCAGATAAGATAGAGCTTAAGACACAGGAAGCAGATGCATTATATGCAGGAATTCTTATAGATACGAATAACTTTATGACTAAGACCGGTGTAAGAACCTTTGAAGCTGCTGCATATCTAAGAAGAAATGGTGCAGAGGTTACGAGAGTTCGTAAGCTTCTTCGAGAGGATATGAACGCTTACAAGGCCAAGGCGGAGATTGTTAGACATGCTAGCGTATATAAAGACGCATTTGCCATATCAGAATATAGCGGTGAGAATACTCAGAGTCCTACGATTGTAGGAGCACAGGCGGCTAATGAGCTACTTAATATTGTGGGAATCAAGGCTTCCTTCGTGCTTACGGAGTATAACGACAAGATATATGTAAGCTCTCGTTCCATAGATGAGATAGATGTGCAACACATTATGGAGAAGCTAGGTGGTGGTGGACATCTTAATATCGCTGGAGCGCAGATTAAGGACGCAAGTCTTGATGAAGTTAAGAAAATGATTACAGACGTAATAGATGAATTTATCGAGGAAGGGAAGATAGAGAAGAAAGCATGAAAGTAATACTTACATCAGATGTTAAGAATCAAGGAAAAAAGGGAGATATTGTGGAAGTAAGCGATGGTTACGCACGCAATATGCTAATTAAGAAGAATCTTGGAGTAGAAGCAACTCCTAAGGCAATTAACGACCTTAAGCTTAGAAAGCAAAATGATGATAAGGTTGCAAAGGAGAACTTGGATAAGGCTAAGGAATTTGCCAAAGAGATTGAGACGTGGAAGATAGAGACTAAGGTAAAGACCGGTGAAGGCGGTAAGACATTTGGTTCCGTATCCTCTAAGGAAATTGCCAGTGCGGTAAAGGAGCAATATGGTAAGACAATTGATAAGAAGAAGATAGTGCTAGATGAGCCAATTAAGAGCCTTGGTACCTATGAAGTGAAGCTTAAGCTTCATCCAGAGGTTACAGCTACAATGAAGGTTCATGTGTCGGAGAAATAAGAGATTGTTATGGACGAGAATATAGAAGAATTTGAAGACAATCAAATAAATCGTAGTATGCCTAGAAGTGATGAATCGGAGCTTGCTGTTATCGGTTCAATGCTTCTTAATGTTGATGCAGTTACACAGGCTTCAGAGATTCTTAATAAGGATGATTTCTACAACAAGCATTATGGCATAATGTTCGAGACCCTTGTTAAGATGTGTAATGAAGGGGAAGAGATAGATGAAGTAACATTTCAGAATAGGTTGAAGAGCAAAGATCTTCCACCTAATGTTACAACTATTGAAAATATTGCCAACATAATGAATGCGACGCCTACTTCTGTCAAGGTTAAGAATTATGCGCAGATTGTTAAGAATAAATCGCTGCTTCGCCAGATGATAACATTTGCACAGAATCTGGAAAATGACTGTTATGCAGGCAAGGATAGTGTCGATTATCTACTTGAGGTTGCTGAGAAGAACGTATTCAACCTAATTAAGAACAAGCGCGTGGACGACTTTGAGGATATTAGCACAATTGTATTTCGGACACTTGAGAATATAGAAGCAGCAGGCAAGACCAAGGGACCTGTTACAGGTGTGCCTACAGGCTTTATTGATTTAGATTATAGAACGGCTGGATTACAGCCTTCGGACCTTATTCTTATTGCTGCGCGTCCTTCAATGGGTAAGACGGCTTTTGTAATTAATATTGCCCAACATACAGCAATTAAGAACAATATTCCTACTGTTGTATTCTCATTGGAAATGGGTAAAGAACAGCTAATGAACAGAATATTCGCCATGGAGACAGGAATCGATGCCCAGAAGCTTCGTACAGGCGATTTGTCGGAAGAGGATTGGATGGTATTAGCCGAAGCATCCTCTAAGATAGGAAATAGTAAGCTGATTATTGATGATACTTCCAGCATCACAATAGGAGAGCTTAAGAGTAAATGTAGAAAGTATAAGTTAGATTATGATATAGGACTTATAATAATCGATTACCTTCAATTAATGGAGACAGGTGCGAGAGATGAGTCCCACCAATTAGCGATTGCCAAGATTTCTAAATCGTTAAAGGCCTTGGCAAGAGAATTGAAGGTGCCTGTTGTGACCTTGTCACAGCTTAACCGTAGTGTGGAAAAGAGAGAGGATAAGAGACCTATTATGTCCGACCTTCGTGATTCAGGTGCAATCGAGCAGGATGCGGACGTGGTAATGTTCATTCATAGAGAGTTCTATCATAACAAGGAAGATGTAGATAAAGCCAATGTGGCTGAGATTATTATTGCTAAGCAGAGAAACGGCCCAATCGGAACGGTTGAGCTTGCGTGGATACCAGAGCTAACGAAGTTCGCCAACAAAGAAAGAGAACGCGAATAGGGTAAAAGTAAAAAATGTTCAAGACCTATATGCCACTAAGAATGTGGCTTTATAGGTCTTGAACATTTTTTATACCCAGTTCGCTACATAGAGAATGTGGCTTAACAAGTCTTGAACATTTTTCTTATACCTTATCCGCTACTAAGAATGTAGCTTGACAGGCGCTGTACTCTGTTATAATACCTTATGAGGCTTGGGATGCGAGGAAGTCGTTGATGTCGTCAACGAGACCATCTGGATCAATGCCATGAACAGCAGCCGCCTGTTCAATAGTTTCCATCTGACTTGATGGGCATCCTAAGCAATGCATTCCAATATTTAATAAAAGTGGAGCAACATTCTCATCAATTTGAAGAAGCTCGCCAATCATTGTATCTTTAGTTACTTTAGCCATTATGATTACCTCCTGTTAATTTTTTGACACATAGTATTATAGTATGTTTGAGGAAAGTTTACAACGATTTTTTAATTTAAGGTTGTTAAAATGGCTAATTTGCGATAAAATAAGACAAGGAACTTTTAAAGTATTATACTTAATATATAAGGAGGAAGAAGCTATGGCATACGTAATTTCAGATGAGTGTGTATCATGTGGAACATGTGCTCCAGAGTGTCCAGTAGACGCTATTTCTGAGGGCGACGGCAAGTATGAGATCGCTGCAGACGCTTGTGTTGAGTGTGGAACTTGTGCAGGTGTTTGTCCAACAGGCGCTATCAAAGAGCCATAAGATAATTAAAGCTAAGAGCATTGACAGTAGTCAATGCTCTTTTTTTAGTTTGCGCGCCATGGGCGCGCTCTAACGGGTGCAAGTCCCGAACACGCCCAGATAGTGGGAAGTGTATAGCCGAACAGCAAGGGTGTCCA
>ONCT01000027.1:0-13188 GCA_900316395.1 uncultured Lachnospiraceae bacterium
CTTAATAGCCATAATAATCATAAGAATGACTGGGACAAATACTGTATATTTTACAACCTTACCAACTGAGTTGGCTCCATCTCTGATACAGAAATAAATCAATGCCCATGCAACAACACCGAATATAATAACCATTAGTGGCCACTGACTCCAGCCTGTTGTATCTCCAGTTGTCTCTATCAGTTCGAAGAACAGTTTACTTGCAGCCTCAGTATCACCTGTCATATCCGCAAATCTAAAGCTGTTACCTGCCATAATAAGTAACCATGCAAATACAATAGCATAGTAAGTAACAATAAGGAACGCATTAGCTGTTGCAGCCCACGCTACTGGCTTGTTCATCTTATTTAGAGATGCAAGACCTCTAAGAGCACCACCGTGAACCTTACGTCCAATTGCAATTTCCATCATTAGAAGTGGAATACCCATAACAACTAACGCAATAAGATATGCAAAGAGGAATGCTCCTCCTCCGTGAGCTGCCATAAGTCCTGGGAATCTCCACGCATTTCCAAGACCAACAGCCGAACCTACTGCTGCTAAGATAAATGTTAATCGGCTATTCCATCTACCCTTCTGTTCCATAGTTTATATCGCCTCCATCTAATTAATTTAATATAATATATAAAAATACATTTCATAACACACAAAGGACATTCTACCACAAATACATTGTTATTACTAACGAAATTTCGCATTTTTTAAGGATTAGTCTTATAAACAATATATACGGGTATAAATACACACTTAAGAGCTTTGACAACACTAAGTTTTTAGTGATATATTCTTATACGAAATGTTAAGAGAAAAAGGGATATTATCGTATGACTTTAAATGAACTAAAAAGCGGCGAATCCGCAATTATAAAAACTGTAAATGGCAAGGGTGTATTAAGGCAGCATTTCCTTGACATGGGGCTGATACCTGGCGCTAGTGTAACACTTACTAAGTTTGCCCCTCTCGGGGACCCTATGGAGCTTAGAATACATGGCTACGAATTAACCCTTCGTCTGTCTGATGCTGAAAATATAGAAATTACTGAGCCTATTTCACCGAGCGACTTAACAGTTGAGTCTGATAATACTGTGGAAGAGATACTTGAAGAGAATTCTCACCCTCTCAAGGGATATCATCCAGAAGAGGAGCACCCTGGTCTTGGTGAAGGAGGTATTTATCACGATAAGTCGACAGAGCATCCTGTTGCAGATGATGTAACATTAACATTTGCCTTAGCAGGAAATCAGAACGCAGGTAAGACCACCTTATTTAACCAATTAACAGGTTCTAATCAGCATGTTGGTAACTTCCCAGGTGTTACAGTTGATAAGAAATCAGGAGTCATTAGAGGCCACGAGAATACTGATGTTACTGACCTTCCAGGAATCTATTCCCTGTCGCCATATTCCAACGAAGAATTAGTCTCAAGGCAGTTCATACTAGAAGAACATCCTATGGGAATTATTAATATTGTAGACGCAAGCAACATAGAGCGTAATCTCTATCTTACAATGCAGCTTATGGAGCTTGATATACCTATGGTTCTTGCCCTTAACATGATTGATGAAGTAAGGGGCAACGGCGGTTCTATTCGTGTCAACGAGATGGAGCATGCCCTTGGAATACCAGTTGTTCCTATTAGTGCCCTTAAGAACGAAGGTATTGATGAATTAATTGATCACGCCTATCATGTTGCAAAATATCAGGAGAAGCCTCTCATAACTGACTTTTGTGATAAGAATGACAAAGGCGGCGCTGTACATAGGTGTATCCACTCAATTATGCATACGATTGAAGATCATGCAGAGAAGGCTAATATTCCTATTAGATTTGCTGCAAGCAAGATTATTGAGGGTGATGAGATTGTTCTTAAGTCCCTTAATCTGTCTGAAAATGAGCTTGAGACAATCGAGCATTTAATCCTTCAATTAGAAGAAGAAAGTGGATTAGATCGTGCTGCTGCCATTGCAGATATGCGCTTTAGCTTTATTCAGAAATTATGTAAGGATACTGTTGTAAAGCCTAAGGAAAGTAAGGAGCATATTAAGAGTAGAAAAATCGACAGAATTCTTACTGGAAAATATACTGCAATACCATGCTTTATTCTTGTAATGGCTGCAATATTCTTCTTATCATTTAACGTAATAGGGGCATTCCTGCAGGACTTATTAGAGATGGGGATATTGTACCTAACAGATGTTGTAGATAATCTCTTAACATCAATGAATGTTAACGAAGCCCTTCACGCGCTAATTACAGAGGGAATATTCGTGGGAGTAGGCTCTGTTGTCAGCTTCGTTCCTATAATAGTTGTACTATTCTTCTTCCTGTCACTTCTTGAAGACTCAGGATATATGGCAAGAATAGCATTTGTTATGGATAAGCTTCTTCGAAGAATCGGGCTCTCGGGAAAAAGTATTGTGCCAATGCTAATTGGCTTTGGATGTACTGTTCCTGCTGTTATGTCAAGCAGGACCTTGTCTTCAGAGCGTGACCGTAAGATGACAATAATGCTGACACCATTTATGAGCTGTTCAGCCAAGCTTCCTATATATGGCTTTTTAGCTGACGCATTTTTCCCTGAATTCTCAGGTCTTATTATGGTGGGAGTATATTTTATTGGAATAATAATTGGAATTCTTGTTGCTAAGATTTCTAACAAATTCGCCTTCAAGGGAAGTGCTGTTCCATTCGTTATGGAGCTTCCTAATTACAGACTTCCAGGTCTTAAGAATGTGGGACATTTGCTATGGGATAAAGCAAAGGATTTCTTACAGAGAGCATTTACAGTAATACTTATTGGAACAATTATTGTATGGGTACTTCAAAGCTTCGATATACATTTTAACCTTGTAGCAGATGCAAGCGAAAGCATACTTGCTGTAATTGCAAATGTGATATCACCAATATTCGCCCCAATGGGATGCGCAGATTATAGAATTATTACTTCTCTTGTGTCAGGCTTTCTTGCAAAAGAAAGTGTTGTATCAACATTTACCGTATTATTCGGACCAGGAAATGCCATTGCGGCTACAATTGGTGTTGCCAGCGGCTCAGCGTTATTAATATTCTGTCTTCTATACACTCCTTGTGTGGCTGCAATTGCTGCAATAAGAAGGGAGCTAGGAAGACTGTGGGCATTTGGAGTAGCCCTTGGCCAGTGCGTTATTGCCTGGATATTCGGCGTGTTGGTTTATCAGACAATTCTATTGTTCCTGTAATTGTTTAGACGCCTGACCTAGACGCTCAAAGCGTTGTTGTTTTTCTAATCCTTGTGTCTTCATCATCTTCTTAACCTTGATTAAGTAGTTGATGTATATAAGGTACATGGCAATCTCTACAACCTCGCTTATGCACACTACAATAACTCCTATTAATACAAGGGATGATCTTGCAGCGAAGAAGCTAAATGTTAATCCCGTAAGGATTGCTACTGTATATATTGCAAGACAAAGCTTTAATGTAAATATGCCTCTGTCAGACATCTTGTAATCTTCATACTTATCAGCAACATTGATACATCCTTGTATCACCGCAATAATAGGCCACAAATCAAATAATCCAGCGACAATTGTGACTACCATTTCTGCCTGAACATCAATAAACACAGGCACTAAGGTACTAATCACTGAAATAACAACAATTATAGCTGCTTCTTTGAATTTCTTCTCATCTTTGCTGGCTATTATGGCACCAATCAAAACAATTATACAGTTTACAATGGATACTGCGTAATAGAACTCCTCTCCAAACCTGAAAAGCAGTCTAATTATTGCATAATCCACTATTTCTAAATCACCAGAGCCATTTCCAATTAAGCTTATTAGCATAGCTGGAATGTTAAACAAAATCGTTCCGATAGCCCCAATTATCTCTCCAACAATTATTATTTTGATACCCTTGTATGCATTAGCCAAATACATATTACGTCTCCAATCTCTTTAGCCCATTCCATATCTACAAACAGTATAATTCATATCTAATACATATTGATATTCCACTGTTTTAGACAGCTTCTTAAGTAAACCATAATTTGATGTGACAATCTTCTGGTTAGCTTCCTCGTTATTCAGATAAATACATTTACCATCATCAATCACCATTAGAATAGCATTATCCTTCATAAAGCGAATCATAACCTGAATGTCAACCTCTTTAGAGTCGTGAGTCTTCTCAGCATAGGCTGCCATCTCTTCAACACATAGCGCCGCTCTGAAGGCATGCTTACTGTTAATTCCCTGCTCCTTGGCATAGCTTCTAATCTGTCTTGAACATTCTACCGCTTCAGCAGGATTTACTGTAAGGTAGATGTCCTTCTCATTATCGTCACGCTTCATCTTATCTCTGCTAAGCTCAATGAAATAGCGAATAAGGTTAGCTACAAATATGATTGCTTGAGATACAAAATACGAAAACCATACCCACTCTGGTGCAAATAATTGGGCAAATATAAATGCAAACAGTGGCAATGTAGCATTTCCTATAATAGTTATAGCAGTAGAGAACTTGTATATCTTTCTATTTGTAAAATACAATCTCAACAGCTCATTAGTTCCAAGGAAAATAAAAAATAATGCATGTATTCTAAGGGAAGCTATTCCACCAGTTGGAATGTCCTTTACACCATTTAAGCTGTATAACAATTCAGGGAAGAATTCAATTACAGCCATTAATAACATGGATATAAATGTAGCTGCACCTATTCCCTGTCTCATAAGAACTCTAAGTCCCTTGAAATTCTCTGCGCCGCTAAAGAGTCCACACAGCGGTCGTACAGATCCTGCTACCCCGCCAACTAACGCAGAGGCTATGCTATATGAAAATCCACAGACTCCCTTGATTGTACCGCCACTTTCTCCAAAGGCCATCAGTAACACTGCCACAATTACGTAGTTCTGAAGAGCCGACATGGCCTGATTAGCAGAATCAGGCAATCCTAATACAAGAATCTCCTTTGCCTCTCTAAGGGATGGCTTCTCTCCTCCTGTCTTGAACAAATCCGTCTTCCATATGAGATAAACCAAGGTTGTAGTACATCTAACAACATTAGCAGCTGCCGTACCATATCCTGCACCAGCAACTCCCATATTAAGCGGACCCACAAAGAGCAAATCCAACAGTAGATTAACAGCTCCCTCTAATGCTGCCAAGCCCATTAAAACCTTCATCTTGCCTATAATCTGAAGCTGCAATACACCTATAGTAGATATTAGTCCAAAGGGCGAAGAAATCATAATACCAATTGCATAGCTCCACACAAGGGAGTTCATATCTGGCGATAAATGATAAGAGGATATGATTAAATATACAAGTGGAATCTGAGCAAGAGATATAAAAATAGCTGTAAGTATCATAATAACTCTAAGAGTACTTCGAGTCTTATATAGTCCCTTAATATCAATCTGTCCCATTCCCTGGGATAGTCTTGCAGATGCTCCAGCTGATATCAATGCTGAGATTATTCCTATAGTTACGGTAGCTGGTTGGAAAATGTTAACAGATGATAAGGCATTGCTTCCACAAAAATTACCTACAACCAAACCATCTACTGTAATTAGAAGTAATGTAGAAAGATTAGTCATTAGCATAGCCGGAAAATACTGCTTTAGTTTTCTTTTAGTCAAATCACCGTCGAATTTGAATTCGTTATCTGTACGAAAATCGCTTACTGCATAGTTGTTTTCATTCATAATCTTTTATACTCCATTTTGTAAAAAATCTATTTTATTATATCAGATAAATCCGATAATTATATACAAATATGGCATTTATCTTCATATTTTATTGAGTTGTTTTGTATCACAATGTATAATATCTTTATATTTGCCAAAAAGAACTAACACTTGGAGGACTCTTACGAACAATGAAGAAAAAGAAATCACTAATTACTAAATCAATAACCAGGCTTATTCTACTTGGCGTTGTAATACTTGCAAGTATAAGCGTCGTTACAGGACTTCAATTCTATAGCATAATGGAATCCGAATATAAAGAAAGTGGCAACTCATTCATACAGGTATTATCATCAGAAATAGATGCTAACTATGTAAAAGAGGTTACTGCTGCCGAGAATAAAGAACAATATATTAACCTTTCATGGCGTTCTATCGATTCATATCTTCAGGAAGATGTTGCTTATGATAAGAAGTATCTTAGCATACGCGTTATTGTTCCTGATTCAGGGGATTCAAAGAAAGCTCTTTGTCTATGGTCAGAGTCTGTATTTGATGATATGAAAACACAGCCTATGACTGAATATTCACTATCTCCAAAGGAGCAGTTAGGAATTGTACAAAACAATTCAATTGAAGCTAGCAAAAACTCAGATGAGCTATATGTTAATATCGTTAAGGACAAGCTTACTGGAACAATAATTAAGCCTATCATAGATAACGAAAGCAATATCATAGCTTATGTTGAATTAGACTTAGACTTAACAGAAATTCAACGTTCTCTTATCCTGTTAGTTTCTGCAATAGCATTATTTATAATCTGCATTCTTATTCTTGCATTAGAGGTTTATTTCTACTTCTCGAAGAGAGAGGTAATGGAGCCTATCCTTCAGTTGACTAAGGCAACCTCTAATGTTGTTGACCAATTAAAAAATGACGAGGAGCTTAAACCTCTCAAGATAAGGACAAATGACGAAATTGAAGACCTCGCCCATTCCTTCGAGGACATGGAGAAGAACCTAAGAAAATATATCAGGGAAAATGATAAAATAACAACAGAAAGAGAGCGAATCAAGACAGAGCTTAACCTTGCTGCAAATATCCAGGCTGATATGTTGATTAAGTATTTCCCACCTTTCCCTAACAGGAAGGACTTCAACATATATGCATCAATGAATCCAGCGAAAGAAGTAGGTGGTGATTTCTATGACTTTTTCCTAATTGACGAGAGCCACTTAGCCCTTGTTATTGCCGATGTATCAGGTAAGGGAATTCCTGCTTCACTATTCATGATGCGTTCTATGTTAATGATTGAATCACTTACTACTCAGACACGGAGCCCAGCACAGATTCTAGGAACACTTAACAGTATGATAAGTGAGAATAATGCCAGCAAAATGTTCGTAACAGTATGGCTAGCAATACTTGATCTTAAGACTGGTAAGCTTACAGCCTCTAATGCAGGTCACGAGTATCCTATTATTAAAAAACCAGGAGAAAAATTCGAGCTATACAAAGACAAGCACTGCTTTATTGTTGGTGGTAAAAAGAAAATGACATATAAGGAATACGAAATGGACTTAGAGCCTGGAACAGTTATTTTTGTATATACAGACGGTGTTCCAGAAGCGAAGAATGCCGAGAATAAAATGTATGGTCTTGACGCTACTGTTGACGCTCTTAATAAAGAGGTCGATGCAGATGTTGAGACACTTGTTAAAAATGTTCAGGGCAGTGTATCAGACTTCGTCAAGGACGCAGAACAATTCGACGACCTTACTGCCCTTTGTATTGAATACTGTGGTCCTATGGATTAGGTCCTGTTATTTAACTTTGATTTACTATATATTATTTTAAGTTATAAAAAAAGATTAGATACTTTTGCTTCATAAAAGTATCTAATCTAATCTAACTTAATTCTTTCTAAGAATCTGTTTCGCACATCTTCTATATCTTCATCAAATGAAAATGCCATCTCCTCAAACAATTTCTTGCCAGCAATATCTAACATCTTCTCGTCTTGTGCCATCACCTTCTTGCCCTCTTGTATTCTAACTAGTCTTCTAAGATACACTGTCTTAACAATTCGTGCCAACTCCAGCGGCTCGAAGCATGCTATTTTCTCTTTGTACTTCTCACCCCGTTGCCTGTCGTTGTCCGCTTCGATGACCTCTAATTCAATCACCTTATCGAACAGCTCCTCTAACTCTTCACGAGGCTTAACGTCTCTTACACGTGCCTTCTCACTCTTAACCGGTGTAACTACCTGGCTCTTGGTATGATACACAGGAACCAGAATATAATACAACTTCTCGGAGCCTTTGCCTGCTAATGCCATCTCTTTGATTTCATCAACGCAGCACACCCCATTGGTCTCGTGGACAAGGTAATCGCCTACTTTGTATTCCTTCATAAAACCACCCAATCAATACTACAATTATTACCGCGATTACTATGATTATAACACTTTTTACAAGATTTTTCTAGAACTTATATCCTTCCTTTATCTTAATAAATTCTTCTTCTAACCTATGGGAAATGTTCTTCTTAATTGACAAATTGTGTCTCAGACGCTTCTCAATGTTGTTAAGATTCTTAATCTGGCGCTCTATATCATCCATATCCTTGCCATTAACAAAATCCACAACATCAGATGTCATTATAAGCATAAGATATACATTTCCCAGAAGATATTCTTTGTAAAATGTGACATATTCGTAAGAGCTAAATAACATCTGGTATGTATAATAGGCTAAGTAGGCCTTGTACTTATCATGAAGCTTAGGATACTTATTTATAATCTCTTCGCATTTGTCATTGAAGAAATCATCGGCCTGGGCTGCCGTCATCTTGCCAAATATCTTGTTGTAGGCCTTAGAGAAATCATACAGGGCGTCCTGAAAGCTAAACCTTCCATCCTTTAAGTCATTCATAATAATCTTGTCAATAATTGCAAATGAATAGAAGGTGTACTTATATTCTTCTCTGTCCGGGATATGTCCCATTATTGGTACAGTCTTAATATCTATGTCCTGAGCCATTACATGTGAATGAAGCTTTCTATAGTAATAGTATAGATTGCTCATTAATTCAGAAATACCAGCATCACTATTAATATAATCTATAACCTTATCTCTAATGGCAAGGATATCATCATAATGCTTCTCGTTGAACTTATGCTGTATCCATAGTGGAGCTATCTCATCCCCCTCATAATCAACCATCCTAATATCAGACATATTTTCTAAAAACAGCCTTGCTGTCATGGGGCACGAAAGCTCGAAGGTAACCTCTTCGTCGTCACCTATTCTGATGCTGCGCCTTGGATATATGCGACATATCTCAGGCATCAATTCTTCTCGACCTTTAAGCTGGAGGCGACAAAGCCCCTCCTTGGTCTCATTAGCACAGCGACCGAAAAATCTTCTGACTTCCTTGTCCTCTCCAAATGTCATAGTAGCCTTAAGCCTAAAGCCCTCAGCCCCCTCTTCCTTCTCATAGCGCTCTCTTGTCTCATTATCAATTGAGATACGCCATCCTCTGCAACAGGTATTAGGGCACTTAGTGGCCAGGCATTCAAATTGTTCGTAAAAGCTAATTACTCTTGTTCCCACTTCTTAACATACTCCCTTATATGCGAAGCAAGCGCTGCTGTAGCGCTACTGATTAATGATTTGTCTAAATAACATAGACCTAGAAGACGGTACTCCTTAGGCTCTAGTGGATATATATCAACATCTGCTGTGTTAGTCTTAATAAATAATGTTGGCATAATGGAAAGTCCTGCGCCACACTGGACCATGGCAATAGTTGATTGCTCATCAAGGATATGACAATTAGCACGAACCTCAAGATGATGCTCGTACAAGTAGCTGTTAACATCCTTATTATAGCTATCCTGCTGCACAACGAAGGGCTGGTTCTCAAGCTCCTCCGGGGTAATCTTCTTAATCTTCTTATCAAAATACCCCTTAGGTGCAACGCATTTTAATTCATCCTTATATAAGGCTTCGAACTCTAATCCCTCACAGGCTCTCTCAGATATTATTCCTAGATCAATTGCTCCAATCTTGGTCCACTCGCACACATCAGAATAGGAGCCCTGGAATAGCTGAAGCTGTATGCCTGGATGAACCTCTGTAAATGTTGTAATAATATCAGACATCCATGCAAGGCACACGGTATTGGTACAGCCAATCTTCACAAAGCCAGTCTCTAATCCCTTCATCTCATCAAGCTTCTGATTAAGACCATTATTAGCCTGTATGATTTTCATAATGTATGGATATAGCTGCTCTCCTGTTGCAGTAAGCTTCGTACCATTCTTATCCCTTACAAATACTGCTGTGCCGATTTCCTCTTCCATGGAAGATACTGCGTGGCTTATGGCTGAGGGCGTAAGATGCATGATCTTGGCTGTCTTGGCAAAGCTTCCCTGTTCTATTATCTGACTAAATATCTCATAAGTTAGTAAAGTCATAGCTCTGTTTCTCCTCATAATATGCATATTTATTGATATAGCAACATTATAGTTGAATCAAATTCAAGTTACAAGTGAAAAAGTTGAACTTTACTAAATGTAAAATATTTAATAATATATATTCAAACATTAAATGTTTTAGTAATCTTTTTTCTTTTTTTGGGGGCAACGAGGTTGCCTCTTTTTTTGTACTAAAAGACACGCAACACATCTACGGTATGGGCAGCTGCGCCAAGTAGATCGGTTCTACCGCTTATCTTCTTCTGGTAATCTATGAAGACTTCGAATTCCTCCTCTGATAAAGAGTTAAGCATAGGCCTAAAATGATTAGCAAGTCCATCAGGTGAAAAAATTGTTTCTCTTGTAACATCCTGTCCTTCATTTATCCTGTCGATATCTTCAAGCCTGACAAAGCTGTATATTCTGTCATCATTATTGATATGAAAACTATCGTCAACAGCCCCACTCTTAATATCATCCAATATGGTATGTTCATTGAAGCCATGCATCAAAATACCATACTCATTCATAATATAGGCAACTAGTATCACGCCACCACTCTTAGTAATTCTGATTGCTTCCTCAAGTGCTTTCCTTCTGTCCTCAAGAGTCGTAAGGTGATACATAGGTCCTAGAAGAAGCGTCATATCACTAATGTTATCATTGATGTCGCGAAGCTTTCTAGCGTCTCTCTTATAGCAGGTTAGTATGTCCTCATAATTGTACATGACCTTGGCGGCATTCTGCTTTAATCTTCCAAGATTATAGCGGACAACATCTATAGCAATTATGTTGTCTGTCTTCTCAAGCAAGGGTACGGTATATGCCCCGGCGCCTGCACCAATATCAGCAATGGTATTCGGCTTAAGCTCATCTATATACTTTAATATATAGTGCATAGTAACCTCGTACTCCACTCTGCCGTGACGCGTCTTCAGTCTCTTATCCTCATTAAATTTGTTATAAAATTCTTCTATCCTATTCATAATTAATTCCATTCTTAAATATCTGTATGGTTTGCACCCTTGCTAATACGATATCCGAGAAAATACCTGCACGCTCATGAAGAAAATCGCGTTGCAGGTTTTTCTCAGATATCTATAATACTGATTTCTGAACCATACAGATATGCTCTAATGATATTATTATAGCTTATAATAGCAGGTATGCACACACCAAAAATGGTATATATAAATGTTGGCACGCAGACCTTATATATAGTATAATGGATAATGCGTGGCACTATATGTGCTAATTATATAAGCAAAGGAGATTTATTATGTGGGCTGAAGAAGCAGTATTTTATCAAATATATCCATTGGGGTTTTGCGGAGCATCATTTGAAAATGATGGAGTGTGTAACAAGAATATCACTTCTGTTATAGACTGGATTCCACACCTTAAGAAATTAGGGATAAATGCAATTTATTTTTCACCAATTTTTGAATCTGATACACATGGATACAACACTAGAGACTATACATTAATTGATAAGAGATTAGGAACTAATGAGGACTTTGCAAAGGTATGTAAAGAGCTTCACGCTAATGGAATTAAGGTTGTATTAGATGGTGTATTCAACCATGTTGGAAGAGGCTTCTGGGCATTTAAGGATGTGCTTAAGAATAGAGAAGGCTCTCCTTATGTATCCTGGTTCGATAGAATTGCATTTGACGGGAATTCTAATTATAATGACGGACTATGGTATGAAGGCTGGGAAGGCAACTTCGACTTAGTTAAGCTCAATCTAAGAAATGAAGATGTTATTAATCATATATTCGATGCAATAAGAGGCTGGGTTAATGAATTCGACATTGATGGACTTAGACTTGATGTGGCATATTGCTTAGATCATGACTTTATTAGAAGACTTCGTGACCTTGCTAATAATATTAAGCCTGAGTTCTACCTTATTGGTGAGACACTTCATGGGGACTACAACATGATTATGAATGATGGAATGCTTCATAGCGTTACTAACTACGAATGCTACAAGGGACTTCATTCAAGCTTCAATTCTATGAATATGTTCGAGATTATTCATTCACTTAAGAGACAGTTTGACAGAGACCCTTGGTGCCTGTATACAGGAAAGCACTTACTTAGCTTTGTAGATAATCATGATGTAACAAGAGTTGCAAGTATATTGAATAACGAGAATCATCTTCCACTTATATATGCACTTTGCTTTGGAATGCCTGGTATTCCTTGTGTATATTACGGAAGTGAATGGGGCTTCAAGGCTAGAAAAGAAGATGGAGACCCTGCTCTTCGTCCTTGCTTTGATAAGCCTGAAGAAAATGAACTTACAGAATGGATTAGTAAGCTTGCTCATGCTGTTACAAGTACTAAAGCACTATCCTATGGAATGTTCGACTCTATTGTTCTTACTAATCAGCAGTGTGCTTTCTTACGAAGCTGCGATGACGAAAGAATCCTAGTATGCATTAACGCAGACGAGAATCCTTTCTATATGAATTTCGATTTAGGTGTTGCACAAGGTGTTGACTTAATATCTGGTGAAACTATTGAATTTAACAATGGCTTTGAGGCCAAGGGATATAGCGCTTATTATTTGAAGCTGTAAATCATAACCTAGAATTAGGTAATTAATAAGGGCTAGTAGGTTGATGTTTTCTCCTGTCTACTATGACAGGAGAAAACATCAACTACTAGCCTTTTACTTCGCTCTTAATATCCTTATCTTCATTCTTCTCATCTGAATCACTCTCTGGTATATTCAGCTTAATATGAACCTTGGTCACACGATTCTTCTCTACTCCAGTAACAGTAATCTGATGGAAGTCTTCCGTAATAACCTTCTCGTCAAGGTTAGGGAAATGATCAAATTCTCCAACCACATAACCACCTATGGTATCATAATCATCTGATGATACACCCAGCGGAATCTCATTACATAAGTCTTCTAAGTTGGCCGAGCCTAGCACATCATATTCATTCTCACCAGTCTCAATAATATCGTCCTCTTCGTATGTGTCGAACTCATCTCGAATCTCACCTACTAATTCCTCAAGCAAG
>ONCT01000027.1:13233-24920 GCA_900316395.1 uncultured Lachnospiraceae bacterium
CCATATTCATCAATTACAATTGTAATTCCGAAGGAATTAGAACGCATCTCATCAAATAGCTCTGCAGTGTTCTTCTTCTCATAAGTAAAATGTACATCTCGAAGGAAGGAGCGCATCTTGAAGTTCTCACGATTCTCATCAATAAGAAAATCCTTCATATTAACGAAACCAATAATATTATCAACTTCATTCTCATATACTGGAATACGAGTATATTTATGTTCACTGTAGCCTTCTAACAAGCGATCATATGACCAATTAACATTTGCCATAGTCATATCAATACGCGGTATCATTATCTCCTTGGCTGTAGCATCAGAAAAATCAAATAGATTGTGAATAATCTTGCGCTCATCACCTTCGATAACACCACTCTCGTGGCTGACATCCACAATTGTACGAAGCTCTTCTTCTGTCATCTGGTCGTAATCCTTCTTAGGATCCACGCCAAAAATTCGAAGCACACCATTAGATAATACATTAACAACAACGATTATTGGTGTGAGTACAACCATAAGAACCCAGATGATTCCTGCATATCTCATAGCCATCCTGTTAGCTTTGATTGTAGCCATAGTCTTAGGCATAATCTCACCAAAAATCAGAATCAGGAATGTTAATATTCCTGTGGCTATACCTGCACCGTAGCTACCCCACACATGAATTGCAACAGTAGTTGCAAGAGATGAGGCAGATAGATTAACTATATTATTGCCTATTAAGATTGCTGAAAGCATCTTAGGCTTATTGTCTGTGACTTTAATAACTGTAGCTGCACTTTTATTGCCCTCCTCTGCGAGGTGTCGCATCTTCATTAGGTTGACAGTTGTAAGGGCTGTCTCGGCAGAAGAGAAGAAGGCTGACAGCAATAAAAGTATTACTAATATTACAATCTTAATTATTAAATCTACTTCCACTTAGGTCTCCTACAAACATAAATACTTTCTTTGCTTATCTGTGAGAGTGTCGATAGTGATGCCAAGGAAGCTGAGCTTGCGATTGGCTACTTCTAAATCTACCTCACGAGGCACTACAATAAGCTTCTCCTTAATATCATCCTTATGCTCTAACAGATATTTTGCAGAGAGAGCCTGAATTGCGAAGCTCATGTCCATAATCTCTGCTGGATGGCCATCACCACAGGCAAGATTAACAAGTCTTCCCTCTCCAAGAACATATACGAATTTGCCAGGAGTAACTTCATATCCTACGATATTAGCACGCTGGTCAATAGTCGATAAGGCATTCTTCTTAAGGTAAGCCATATCAATCTCAACATCAAAATGGCCTGCATTACATAGAATTGCACCATCCTTCATAAGCTTCATATGCTCTGCTGTAATAACATCAGCACAACCTGTTACTGTTACGAAGAAATCTCCAACCTTAGCAGCTTCAGCCATGGTCATAACCTCGAAGCCATCCATAACAGCCTCAATAGCCTTAACAGGGTCCACCTCAGTTACTATAACCTTAGCACCTAATCCTTTAGCACGCATAGCTGTACCTTTACCACACCAGCCATATCCGGCAACAACAACCTTCTTGCCTGCCACAATAAGATTAGTTGTTCTATTGATGCCGTCCCATACAGACTGACCTGTTCCATATCTATTATCAAATAAATGCTTACAATCAGCATCATTAACCATAACCATCGGGAATTCTAACTTATCTTCCTTAGCCATTCCACGAAGACGAATAATACCTGTTGTTGTCTCTTCGCAGCCGCCAATTACATATTGAAGCTTATCTCTCATTGATGTATGAAGCATTGTTACAAGATCGCCGCCATCATCAATTATGATATTACAATTGTTATCAAGAACCATCTTGATATAACTATCGTATTCCTCATTAGTACATCCATAATGAGCAAATACATTAAGCCCATCCTTAACAAGCGCTGCTGCAACATCGTCTTGTGTTGTAAGTGGGTTACTTCCTGTAACATACATTTCAGCTCCACCAGCATTAAGCACCTTACATAGATAAGCAGTCTTAGCCTCTAAGTGAACTGAGAGAGCAATTCTTATTCCCTCAAACGGCTTGTCCTTCTTAAAGTCTTCTTCCAATGAACGAAGAAGCGGACAATTCTTTCTTACCCAGTCAATCTTATGCTCTCCACTTGGTGCCAGATTAATGTCTTTTATATCGTGCATTTCATACCCCTCTCATAATAAAAAAACTCAAAACACCTGCAATTATATCACAGATATCTTGAGTCTTCAATTTTCTATCTTATCAACTCCTTAGGAATTATATGAAATATTTGTGAATCAATAAGCATCTTTGCCACAATCATTACAATGGGTATGTGCAGGTGTAATTACTGTATCATAATATCCTGAGATAATTTGTCTGCTCCAATATCGCCCTATTTCTTCCATCTGATTATCAATTTCTTCTTCTGTAATTGTACCTACGCCATCATTCCATTCTATTACGTCTTTTCCATAATAATAATGGAATGAATGATTTTCATTGAGATGCTTTACTATACTATCCCATTGGTCAAGCCCCGTTATTTCTAGGTCACCTGTTCTCCATATTTCTTTACCACATATATTACAAGTATAAATAGCACAACGGTCTAAAGAAGTTCCTCTGTCAATTATTATTGCTGATTCTGGCACATAACTTGTATGAATATGATTATTAGGATTAATAGGGAGTATCACTGCGTTATACGATTTATTACAAACCTTGCAGGTAGCACCACTACTATATCCTGTACTTACACAAGTAGGCTCAACAATGCTTCCATTTGTTACATCGTGCATCGAGTTCCAACAAACACCTTCATCGTTCCATCCCATAGAAATCAAATAATCTCTTTCCCCCTTATCCATTGTATATATGTGTGATTTTAATGCTTCATTTGTATAAGGACAAAACAGACGATACACTGGCACTTCGCAGGCATCTCCTGTTGTTTTTGAGTGCCAGGCAACTCCTTCATAATTCCAGCCACTACTTATTAGATAATTCTTCTCATTTTCATCCATTGTATAGTGATGCTCCTTAGAGTTCTCATTATAGAAACGATATACTATCTTCCCTTCATTTGCAGATACCCACGCATATCCTTCAAAATTCCATCCATTAGTTATTAGCCATTCCTTTTCTCCCTCATCCTTCGTATAGATATGTTCTCCTGTATATAAATTATATAACCTATACATCGCTGTTCCATCTTCCTTAGCCTTCACTTCAGTAGTTATTCCCAGTATTCCAATGGTTGCTACTATAAGTGCTATAGTCAAAACAACCCTTACTCCTTTGCCTGTTTTATACATAAAAATTCCTCCCCTTTGTTCATGTATATTTAGTTATCTATATGTTCGACTTAGATTCATTTCATCACGTAGTGCTTTTAACCTGTCTAATTCCTGCTTTTCTCTTTCTAACATTTGTTCAGCGGAAATCGTAAGGAAGAATAGCTTTGAATCGAAATATTCATTCTTCTTATTTTGGTGTTCTGCATCCATATACTTATCTACATAGTATTGCAAAGCATTCTTCTCATACATTTTTTCTAGTCCAACCTCGTGCAAATGAGCCGATATATCTTGTCTTTCCTTTTGCGTAATAGTATATCTTGCTATCGGAGTATTATTATCGAGATTATCAAAACAACTTGATAATGCATTTGCATACTCTGTATCGTTATAAAATGGGCTATAAGGCAGGCATCCACCCTCGTTTGCATCAAATGTATTATACGCATGTCTATTAATACATCTTACTTGCTTCGTAATTACATCAAGCGCCTTTCCGTCATACTCATCTTTTATTGATATTTTTGCAAATGCTCTTGTTGTATTGCCCACACTATCTGTTACCTCATATATAACAGTAAAGCCATTAGATGTTGAAAGTGCATTTACTACTTCACTATAGTTAATTATCTGAACCTTACTTGTAATATTTCCATCTTCTCTATCACTCGCAACAATACTTTTAACTAGGTCTTCTCTACTGACATTACCACTACTAACAACTATATCATTAGCAACCAACTGCGGAAATTCATCCCATACTGCATAAAACACAAAGTTATTAAGACTATATGCATTGTCTCCCCACAAAGAATTGCTTGTAAGTGTTACATTTCCATTAAAGACATTACTACCACCAGGAGTAATTGCCCAACCTCTGAACTTAGACAGAGTTGTTGTATTGCCAAGATTATTAACTATATCCCCTGACTTTGCTCTGTATTGAATGCTATTAGAGCTTGTATTAGCAGGTACATATTCAGCCAAATCATATCTAACATCTCCCTTTGTATAGGAAACATCTGATACAAGTCTAATACCACCTGCATAAGTGCCATCTAATAGTGTAATAGGTGCTGACAAAGGTGCAGGTTTATCAACCTTAACATCTCGACAAGGATTTCCATTCTTATCAACTGCCCCATTAGGTTTATATGTAATTGTCCTATCGTCAACAATCTCTTCGTTATCTGAATCCTCAGGTTCCTTCTCCCACACTCCATAGAATACTCTATTGCCTGTGAAAGTATTTGCACCACTAAATGTATAATTAGAAGTATATTCTGATGTTGTTGCCGAACTAGACACAGCATATCCCTTAAATTTACTCTTTGTGGCTGAATATGTGTTTGTACCAAACAAGGCAATAACATTCTCTCTAAAATAGAATGTTGTATTAGGTCGGCTTGAAGGTGTTACACTTTCTCCCTTTGGAGTATTAGGAAGATATGAAATATTATATTCTCCACTTAAATAACAAGAAGAAGCTGTTTTTCCATAAATAAGACTACCTGGTCTTATTCCTACCCTATTACCACTAAATGTACCACCACCTACTTCTGTGGAATCCTTTACATTTTTTGCATTAGTTTTTGTACCAACATTTCCATAGGCCAGAGAATATTTCCCATAATTATCAGATTTTCCTGTAACAAGTTCTCTACCTATTTGTCTATCACTAGATGATGTTGTTAGAATAACTGTACCGGAAAGTGAACCAACTTGTTTTAATCTACTACTTGTAGTTGGCAAGTATACAGAATTATTTGTTACATAAGCACTCATATTTACTGTATAAGTCCCACCTTGATATACTCCAACATAAACTAAATCATTTGCATCTGGTTTTGCACCAAAATTATCGTGTATATTACCACCACTCTGATTAACAGTACCTATATTATTTATTCCATAGCTAGTATTGTTATGTATTTGTCCATTACTTGTAAGAGAATATGTACCATGATTTATAACACCTACTGTATCAGAGGTCGATTTAGTAGTTGTACTATTATTCTTATACCCATTAAAGCTAACATATCCTCCTTTTTGTGCTATACTACCGCTATTAGAATTATGTAAACCATACAAAGTATTCCATTGAACATTTCCACCATTATAATTTAATATTCCTGCATTAAAAATGCCATTGGCATTACTTGATACATTTGCATTAGTAAGTGTAAGTGTTTTACTTGAATTATTACAAATTCCAGTCTGACATCCGGTAATCTCAGGCACTCCAGTTCCACTACCATTTATAGTGCAAGTACCCATATTATTAATACCAGTATTTGCATTTCCAATACCACAATATGAGTTGCCATTTATTTTACAAGTACCATAATTAGTAATTGCATTACCAACTCTTTTATTTGCATTAGATGCTAGATAGCTTGCATTTAATACATAATGATTAACATTAAGATTCTTGCCACTATTATTAATAACAAGTGATGATGATGAATTTTGCCTTGCACCACCTTGAAGCGAGCCACCTCCTGTTAATGTAGCAGTTCCATTGTTTGTTAATACATAGGATGCTTGACCACCTGCACGAAGAGATGTGCCGTCAAGTGTCAAATTACCATTGTTAATCATCATAGGTGCTTTATATGTGCTATTAGGATTCACTTGAATATTTGCACCATTTGAATTATATTGTGCTTCCTCATATGACACAGCACCACCAATAAATGTTACATATCCACTTGTTGTAATTAATTGAGTGCTTTTTGATGAGGCAACATCATTAAACCATATTCCATCAGTACCAACTACACCTGTTGTATCAACATTTATTATCCTCTTAGGATTTGCGCCTCCATTTGAATTTCCTATTGTAAAAGATTTACTCTGAGTATCATAAACACTTAGATGATCATTATAAACAATATTATGTTGCTTATTATCTGTAATAAAATTTAGCCATAATGCACTTTCAAGTAATGCTCCCTGCTCTTCCCAGGCCATAGTACTGAAATTAACCTTATTGTTAGGAAAACGCTGATTCCAAGCATTACAAACTGCTTGTCCAGAAGCAATAGTAGAACCGCCACCTCCACTATTACAATAGCCTTTACCATCAACAATATATGCTAATGTAGGTCGCTCTTTTGCAAGTGCAAGTAATGCTATCTTTTCTTCATGATCATTAACATTTTCAACGGATAAAGGTGCAGGCTCTGTCGGATTCTCATTAGCATTTTCAATATGTCCGAGCACAAGCTTATCCTTATCAATATAACCCTTGCCGAAATAGGTCTCATTTTCCGTCTTAATTGCTGACTCCTTAAGTGAGTTGTCAATATCCTCTATAGACAAAATATCGTTACTATTATCCTCATCATCAAGCGCCCTCTGCTTAAGAAGTGCAACGTAACTTGTCACATAAGCACTTGATACGGATGTTCCATTAACACTCGTTATAACTTCTCGATTATTGATTACTCTACTATACTCATAGTGACCTTTTGTAGAATAATCTATCTTATTAGTGTTGGAGCCATAATTAGAATACAATTCCTTTGTAATAGAGTTGTCATTATTTGCCGCTGCGGAAATGGCAAATGCACTTTCAATATTAGCAGGTGTATATTCTGTGATTTCCTTATTATCATTTCCTGCACTAACAATCACAGGAATGTCATTATTGTATGCTTCATTTATGGCAGTTTCTAACAGCTTAGAATGTCCGATTCCTGCCATAGATAAGTTAATCACATCTACCTTTTTTTCTATTGCGTACTTTATTCCCTTATATGCGCTTAAAGTAGTGCCAACACCTTCATCATTTAAGACCTTAATAGGCATTATTTTTACTTGATTTTGCTCATTTGACATTGCATTATCAAGGACAATTCTTGACATAACAGTTCCGTGACCATATATATCAGATGTATCCTTACCATCAATAAAATTCTTGCCCGCAATAATTCTACCATCAAATATCTCATCACTTGCATTAAGACCACTGTCAAGAATTGCAACCACAATATCTCTATCTGATTTTACTCTATCAATAGATTCCGAAGGTTTAGTTTCATTTGTAGAAGCGATTTCTTCATTTCTAACATCTTGGTTAAAAATATCCTTATTCTCAACTCCTTCCGGCGATTTTAAAAACTGAATACTCTCTTTCTCATTTTCAAACGCATTACTTGTGAATGCAGATGTTAAAACAGTTGACGCACAAAGCACTATTGCAAGTGATGATGTAAGTATTTTTCTTTTCATTCACATTTCTCCTTATCTATAAGTCGCTTTATATGTAGCATTACCATTTGCAACACCTAGATTAGAGCCGACATTCTGATTAGTTGTAGTATTTATCCAACCATTAAAGGTAGCACCTGCTTTTGTAGGTGTAATTGTTGCTTTAATAGGCTTTCCATCTTCAACTCTCTGTTCTCCTAGATAAGAACCATCACTATCAAGAAATGTAATTATTGAGCCTGTAAATGTATTTTCACTTCCACCCTTATCTAAATATGCAGTCGCTTCAGATTTCGCCTGCTTTCTGGTACCTGTGGCAGTAGTGTAGTATTCTGTCACACGAATAGACAGAACACCTTTGTCCTTATCTACTCCCATAACCTCAATTTCAAGGTCTGCGTCATTTTCTATTTCATTAGACAATTCAACTAGCAAATCAGCCACAAACTGATTGTTATTATCAAGGTCATACCCCTTCCTTGAGGTGCAGGCTTCAACACTTTTCTTAACAGCTATCGAAAGTGCATCTTCTAATTCAATTTCTCTATTCATGGTTCCCGTAATTGTAACTATGGTAAGTGTAACAACAACTCCTATTAACAGCGTTACAGCTCCATAAATAATATTTTTCATTTCATTATCCTCTTTTTTTCTTTATGAACGCACAGCCAGATCTTCTATGTCTTTTGATCAACAACAATCTTGAATGTCTGGTTCATCAACCTGTTCTCCTGCCTAACATCAACTGTAAGGAATAATGTTGCAGGACTTGTAAATGTTATATTTTTCCCATTAATTATTGCTAACCCTAGCTTCTCTGCATCTGAATTATTATCGTTTAAAGCAGTAGTTATTACCTTGGGCTGAATATCAACTGAGCCTGCATTATTGGTAAGAACTAAAAGCTTGTTTA
Source organism: uncultured Lachnospiraceae bacterium (assembly GCA_900316395.1). Classification (GTDB taxonomy): domain Bacteria; phylum Bacillota; class Clostridia; order Lachnospirales; family Lachnospiraceae; genus RUG191. The sequence continues at coordinate 21,643 of ONCT01000027.1, forward strand.
CAGACAATGTCTCTCCTTCAATTGGATGTAATGCCACCTGTAATTCAGGAATTGGTGTATCGGCCTGAGCATCTAACAAACCCACAGAAGCCGACTCTTCAATTACAGTATCATCATCTGTCAGCTTATTACTTCCTCGGCCTATAATATCTATAAAGCCTGTAGCATCATTTACAGTAAGTGCCGCTAATATTCCTGTTATTATTACAACAATTATTACTACTACCACTGTCTTTCCATATTGGTCTAATAATTCCTTCATATTTCTCCTAACTATTAATAATCAACTTGTCTAAATAGCATTATTAGCAACACTACTAATAAACCCCTCTAGTATTCCGCCGTCCTTAAACAACACGACTGCAAGTATTGTTATTAAAACTGCTGCTATCATACCAATTGCTACTTCTCCATACTCATCTAATATCTGTTTCATCTTCTTCTCCTTGGTTAAATGCTAATTATGATATAACTAAGTGCCATTGCAAAAAACGACACAATAAGTACGCCAATTACAAGATTAATTAAGGCTTCTCCATATTCATCAATTATTGTTCGCATAGCTTACTCCCCTTTCTAAATATGTGCGTTACCCAAATAAAGGTAACGCAACTAATTATTTTGTAATTCGACTGTAATGATGCTTGTTATTTGTAGTTGTAGGGGCTGAAGCATTTAAGAACTTTAAGGAATAATCGTACTCAAGAATGCATTCGCATGTATCAGCATAGCCATCTGCATTGGTATCATATTTCTTAACTGACAATACATAATCATCATCTGCCGCCTCTGATATACATGCCATCACAGAGTCGTTAGAATAGTTGTGACAAGCAATTACACTTGCATAAGAACTATTAATCTTCTCAGCCTTCTGAGCATCAAGGGCGCACATTATAAGACCTGCCCCAACTAATATAACTATTAGAATTAAAAAAATTGTAAGATACGTCTTTACTACCTGATTCATAAATCTATATTACCTTTCCCATATAACATACTAATAACAACACCATATCAACTATAAGTTTGCAGCCTCCTGTCAGTTGTGGAGCCAGAAATAAGACATACATTCCTGACGCAGTATCCTCCATTCGAAGCTTCTCCGCTTTATTCATCATCTGCTGATTGCGCCTTATAATATCCTCTATCTGATCAGAGGCATTAGCACCCCTTCCTTCAGACAAGGAAAACAACATCTTCATTGCACTTCTTACCTCAGGCATATTGAAATCACTTAGAAAATCGTTGTATGGTTTCATACTGGTTGGATTACTCTTTAAGTCTATTATCAATTTGCCTAACTCTTCCTTCATAAGAAGCGGTGCATCCTTTAACGATTTGAAGATAGCCACCTGCACATTTTCACTTTGAAGAAGCAGAGATACCTGCAGCAACCATCTTGGGAATTCCTTCTCAAATGCTCGTGTTAACTGCTTTCTCGTAATCTTAAGGGAAATGTAATGAGATGATGGTTTTTCCTTATATTTCACAAATCTCTTATACTTAGCCACCATAATCTCTTCATCCTTGGTATCCTCAACAAGAAAATCAACAGACAGCTTCTTGTCCGCCAGATAGTATATCCACATATCAAGAAACAGCACTGCAAATGTTATTAACTGTGACAAGGTTTGTGAACCTACACTTATGTCCATTTTATCGGACATATAATATAGTACTGAGCAAAGCAGCAAGGATGTAATAATTGACATTAGAACTAACGCTCTCTGATGCTTTCTAACCTTCATCTGCTCATATACTCTGTCAGCCCACATACGCCTTGCCTCAAGAATCAGCTGCATACAGGCAATATACGCTCCACCATTGGATTCTACAGACAGTGCAAATCCATGCATGGTCTTAAGACCTTCATATTGATACTCCTTCTCTACAAGATTAAGGGCATTGGCCTCAACATCATTTTCAGCGTAGGTCTCCTTAATATGCTTAATCGCCTTGTCAATAGCATCTCTCATTTTCCCACTTGGAAATAATTCTCTAACATCATTCAGGGTGGATAAGACCTTGCCTGTCTTCATAAAGGAATACATGAACTGTTCCATATAGACATTTACATCAGAGAAGCGCTGTTGTTCGTAGCGATTGTAATTGTAGTTCCTAATATAAAGAGGCAGCATCAGAATTACGCTTACACACAAGGCTATGATAAATCCTGTATTAAGCTGGAAGAATAATCCCACAAGTATTGTTATTGCAACCATAAGAAGATAAGTAATTATCATCTTGGGAAGTGAGAATACATATCCATATTTTACTAATTCATCAGATAACTTCTTTCTTCTCATAATATGTCCCTCTTCCCTTCCAAACACTAACTTTCTCGCCCTTGTTGTCACACGTTTCAACTGGGCTATTATCTTTGTTTTCTAACACTTCTTCCTGGTAATTTGCATCAACATTTTCAATATCAACCATGGTCACTTTATTCTTTCCATTCTCTCTGGAAAATGTACATATCTGCTTTATAAACCTCTTAGCGAGATGCTTACCATTCTCCTTAACATCTTCTCTCTTAATTAGAACTCCAACATCAACGAAGGAATATATGTCATTTTCCATATTCGCTCCAGTAAGCTGCCCTGCCATATTAAGCATCCGATCAGGAATCTTACGAACATCATCAGTATGAAGTGTTGTAATTCCCCTGACACCTGTAGAGAAGCACTCTAAGAGATACACAACCTCGCTAGACCTAACTTCAGATAGCATAATCCACTTAGGATTCAGTCTTAGACAGGTCTTAATGGCTTTCGAATAGTCAACTACATCATTTACCTTAAGCTCGATGCAATCCTTACCTTCATTAATTAAGCTATAGTGCCATTCTGCGTTGTCCTCAATTGTAATAACCTTATCTTCAGGTTCAATGTATCTCGAGAAGAACTTGGCGCATTCTGTCTTACCAGCACCTGGCTCGCCGCAGAATACAATATTCTTCTTATTCCTAATACAATCCTTAAGATACTCTAGAGTCTTGCTATCGCAGAATCCGCTACTTATCATTGTTTCTTCCGTCAGTCTGACACTTGGCAATGATTTACGCACACAAAATGTTCTCCCAGACATTGCCACAGATTCATGCACAATTGTTATTCGAAGGAATTCCGTCTCCGCCTCTAATACAGGATACTGCTTGTTGAAGGGCTTACTTACAGCATTAGATACCCTTGCGCTGAACTGCTCTACGAACTCGTCGTTAATATCACTTTCAACACACTCCCTGTAGTTATTACTATAGGTAAGCCACAGCTTCG
>ONCT01000027.1:25023-44952 GCA_900316395.1 uncultured Lachnospiraceae bacterium
CCGAAGAAGTCCTTCGTCTCCTCTATTAAGTTTTGTCCTTTCAATATTTACCTCCTCTTATACGAAATGCTATTACACACCTCCATTTGCTTTTTCAAAGAATGTAGTAATAAGATTAGAGAATTCTTTTCCTACAACTCCATCACTTCCAGAGCCAATTAAGAATGTTACAACAGCAACAAGGGCAATGATTGCAACTACTGTTATAAGCGCTGGACCGTATTCTTTGAGAATATCTTGCATAAGAACACCTCCTTTCTGAACATAGTTCACCCTATTCTTATAAATTTGAGAAAATATAGTTATGAAATAACTATACCGAGCTGAATGCTCTCTTGACATGTCACATATGATAGCACTCTTTTATCGAAAGAACAATCGAACAAATTATTAAAATTTTATTAACTTTTGGTACGACAGTATGGTATTATAGATAAGTATTTTAATTAATAAAAAAGGATGGTAGAGAGATGGCAGAAAATCCAATGGTTACAATAAAGATGGACTCAGGAAAAGTGATTAAGGCAGAGCTTTATCCTGATATTGCACCTAATTCAGTTAATAATTTCATTAGCCTCATTAATAAGGGCTTCTATAATGGCGTGGGATTCCATAGAGTTATCCCTGGTTTTATGATTCAGGGTGGTGATCCAGATGGAATCGGTACAGGTGGACCTGGCTATTCTATTAAGGGAGAATTCTCCAGCAACGGATTCAAGAATGACCTTAAGCATACAGAAGGCGTTCTTTCAATGGCTCGCTCTATGATGCCTAACAGCGCCGGCAGCCAGTTCTTCATTATGCACAAGACTTCTCCACACCTTGACGGCGACTATGCCGCATTTGGCAAGGTTACAGAAGGTCTTGATGTTGTTGATGAGATTGCAAATGTAGAGAGAGACTATAACGATATGCCTCTCGAGCCTCAGGTTATGGTGGAAGTTACTGTTGACACCTTCGGCGTGGACTACCCAGAGCCAGAGAAGTGCTAGATAAAGCACTACACGATTTGATGAAATGCTTCTTAATAACGCGGAATAATACAAAAAAGGAATTAGATTATGAAAAAAGGTTTTGATAATGATAAGTATTTAAAAACACAATCAGAGCATATTATAGAAAGGATAAACCAATTCGATAATAAGCTTTATCTAGAATTCGGTGGCAAGCTTCTTGATGACTACCACGCCACAAGAGTTCTTCCTGGCTTCAAGGCAGACTCCAAACTACAGATGCTTATGAAGCTTAAGGACAAGGCTGAGATTGTTCTGGTTGTATCATCTGATGATATAGAGAAGAACAAGGTTAGAGAAGACCTTGGTATTACATATGATAACGATGTTATTCGTCTTGTGAAGGAGTTCCAGAGCCGCGGATTATATGTAGGAAGTGTTGTTCTTACAAAATACACTAATCAGCGTGCCGCTAACCTCTTCGCTTCTAGATTAGAGAAAATGAATATCAAGATTTATCATCATTATCTTATCCCTGGATATCCTAATGATGTTACTACAATTGTAAGCGATGACGGTTTTGGCAAGAATGATTTTATCGAAACCACAAGACCTCTTGTTGTTGTTACTGCTCCTGGTCCAGGAAGCGGCAAGATGAGCACATGTCTCTCACAGCTGTATCACCATAACAAGAGAGGTGTGCATGCAGGTTATGCTAAGTTCGAGACATTTCCAATATGGAACCTGCCTCTAGAGCATCCTGTTAACATCGCCTACGAAGCAGCAACTGCTGACCTTAATGACATCAATATGATTGACTCTTATCATTTGTCAAAATACGGTGTAACGACCGTTAATTACAATAGAGATTTAGAGATTTATCCTGTGTTAAATGCTATATTTACGGAAATATATGGTAAGAGCCCTTATGCTTCTCCAACGGATATGGGTGTTAATATGGCAGGTAATTGTATCGTTGATGATGAGGCTTGTAGAGAAGCATCTAAGCAGGAAATCATCAGACGTTACTATGAAGCAATAACAGGTGTTGCTGAAGGAAAGCGCGAGAAATCAGAGGTTGATAAGATTAAGCTTCTTATGAGTCAGCTTAACTTAACAGTTAAAGACAGAGCTGTTGTTGAGCCTGCACTTAAGCGTGAAGAGAAGACTCATAAGCCCGCAACTGCAATAGAATTATCTGATGGCAGAATTGTAACAGGTAAGACTGGTGACTTACTTGGTCCTTGCTCTGCTGCCCTTCTAAATGTGTTAAAGGAGCTTGCAGGTATTGACCACGAGATTAAGATTCTCTCCCCTGAATCAATTGCACCAATTCAGAAACTAAAGACGAACTATTTAGGCAGCAAAAATCCCCGCCTGCACACAGACGAGGTTTTAATTGCACTATCAGCCACAGCTGCTAACAACGAAGATGCAGCCAAGGCGTTATCACAGTTACCTAAGTTGAAAGGCGCACAGGTTCATTCAACAGTTCTTCTATCATCAGTTGACAAGCAAACATTTAAGAAACTTGAATGTAACGTAACTTATGAGCCTAAGAACGAGAGCAACTAGATTTTACCAAATAGTCCAGCGCTATCACTAATGTTATAATTCTTATTATTAACAGTTAGTAATGTAGGGGACTGGAAGGTAATCAACTGGTCGCTTCCGTTATTTCTTGAAAATATTAATGTATAATGAGCCGGTGTTACTCCCTCAGAGGATGCATCGGCTATTTTCATGGCCTTAATTGTATTCCAGATATCATTGATCTGGTTGGCATCAGTAATTGCATTGGAGCCTGAATCTGTTACAACAGTAATTCTTGTAATTGGATTAGATGCTAAGTTAGCATCTAAGGCATATAGATTCTCATCATTACAAAAATCAAGAAATGCGTTATTCTCTCTTACCGTACCAAATGCAACCTTATTATCTTCTTCCTTAGTCTCTCCAGGTTCACCATACTTAATTGTCATTACAAGGGCGAATATTAATCCACCAATTAAAAGTACAAATGATACTATAAGGATAACCCAGAAGGCCTTCTTCTCAACAATATTTCCCATGTCTAATTCTCCCTCTTAATAATTCTAGCCTCATACGGAGCTAACTCGTTATAGAATATAAATCCGTAATCGTTCCTGTAATTGTTATTGTCACTAGCATATATTATCTCATAAGATTCCCCATAATCATAGCACTGTCTGTATCTAGAGCCAAGATTACAATCTATAATATACACTTCGTCCTCAAGACTCCGCTTGTAGACGAATCTGTCTTCTGAAGAATCAAGGACCTCGAAGCCACCGTAGGCAAATACCTTGTGGGAATTACGAAGGTCTATTAGCATTTTGTATAAATTGGTAATCTCTTCCTTAGGCTCCTGCTGGACATTGGCGTGATATGAAGGAAGCTTCTCATTCCAAGGAAGAAGCACTCTGCCATGCTCTCTTGTGGCTGACAGAATAGTCTTCCACACCTTATCCTCATCTTCGCCCTTAGCAAGATGCTCAGCATAGTAATTCTTAGACTCCACATCGGTAATTTCATCCATTGATGTGAAGTCATAATTGGTAAGCCCCATCTCATCACCCTGATAGACAAATGGGGTGCCCTTCTGGGTGAACTGCATAACAGCAAGAAGCTTCATGACAGCTTCTTCGTAACGCTTATTCTTCGTAATCTTACTTACCATCTTAGGATTGTCATGATTGTTATAGAAAATGCTCATATAACACTGGTTACCGTAATTAAGAATCCAGTCAATCATGTAATCCCTGTAGTAATTAAGGTCGTATTCGTAGTCGTCGAACCTGGTGTGACCTGGCGTCTCAAGATGGTCGAAGGAGAATATCATATTAAGCTCCTCTCGCTCAGTGGCAGTAAGAAGCCTTGCCTGCTCCATGCCAAGACCTGGCGTCTCGCCCACTGAGAATGCATCATATTTCTTGAATGTATTCTCATATATCTCGTGAAGGAATTCGTTGAGCCTTGGACCGTAATAATATTTCTCAACACCCATAAATCCCATAAGCTCGCCAATGGTTGTATCTCCATCAGGCAGTCCCGGGGTCTTGGAAATGTAATTAATAACGTCCATCCTAAATCCATCAACGCCCTTGTCTAGCCAGAAGTTAATCATATCGTAAATGTCGCGGCGCATAGCTTCGCATTCCCAGTTTAAATCCATCTGCTTCTTAGAGAATAGGTGGAGGGCCCACACATCCTCTTTTTCATAATAATTCCAGGCACTACCGCTAAAGAAACTAACCCAGTTATTAGGTGGAATCTTATTATTCATGATATCATCATAGTTAATCTCTTCTCCTGACTTGGCGCGCTCAATCTGGGCTTTTCTAACCTCTGCGCCTTCTCTTATATAGTAGTATTGTCTATAAGGGCTGTCAGGGTTCTTAAGAGCCTCCTTGAACCACTTATGTTCATCAGATGTATGATTAACAACCAAGTCCATAATAAGCTTCATATCGCGCTTGTGAAGCTCATCTAACAGCTTGTCGAAATCCTTCATGGTGCCGAATTCATCCATTATCTTGTAATAATCTCTAATATCATAGCCATTATCGTCATTAGGGGAATCATATATTGGAGACAGCCACAATGCTTTGACTCCTAAGTCCTGAAGGTAATCAAGCTTACCTATGATACCAGGGATATCACCGATTCCGTCACCATTAGAATCGCAGAAGGTTCTAGGATATATCTGATAGATAGTCGCTTCCTTCCACCATGTAGGCTCAATAGACGATATACTAGGCTCCACCTTGTCATTTTCTATGTTAATAAGGTCTGTAAGAGTCTTGTAGAAAGACGAATCAACTTTAGATTTTGTAAGAAGTTTCAGGTGTTTTAGCTTCACCCAGCCCAACTTCCTAAAAGCATCCTCATCAACGCCTAACTGTAGTAACAGCTTGGCTATTGCATCATGCCCAACTGCTGTATTATATACTTCATTCAATGTACTGTTATATGTAATCATGTGCGTCTCCCCCCTTTTTAATTCATTTTATACCCTTTTATACTTTTTTTGCAAGAAAAAGCCAGCTAGTGTCTAAGACACATTAGCTGGCGATTTCCGTCATATTATTCAAATATCATATTTACTTGATTTCACTGTGGAATTCCTGTAATGACTTAACAGATTCCTCTGTATTAGTCTTGATGTAGTGGATTCCCTGTGCAGTAGCTCTTGCTGCTGCCATTGTTGTCATATATGGCACCTGAGCCTTGATAGCAGCCTTACGAAGGTAACTGTCATCATTAACACATTCCTTACCAACAGGTGTATTAACGATTAAGTCGATGTCGCCGTTAGTAATCATATCCTTAATATTAGGACGACCTTCGTATAACTTCTTAACCTTAGTTGCAGGGATACCTGCTTCTACGATTAAGTCGTATGTACGACCTGTTCCAAGAATCTTGAAGCCATCCTCATGGAACTGCTTAGCAATCTCAACAAGCTCTGGTTTATCCTTATCATTTACAGAGATAAGAACTGTTCCCTCAAGTGGAAGCTTAGACTGAATTCCCTCCTGAGCCTTGTAGAAGGCCTCACCATAGGATGGGCTAATTCCGAGCACCTCACCAGTTGAACGCATTTCCGGTCCAAGTACAGGGTCAACCTCTGGGAACATATTGAATGGAAATGCTGCTTCCTTAACTCCGTAGTTAGGAATCTTCCTTTCCTTCATATCAACAATTGGTGATGGATTGCCAGTAAGCTCTGATGTAATGATATCAGTTGCAAGTGGCACCATTCTAATATTACATACCTTAGATACAAGTGGCACTGTACGAGAAGCTCTTGGGTTAGCCTCTAATACATATACCTTGTCATTCTCGATGGCATATTGCATATTCATGAGACCTCTAACGTTCATCTCAACTGCAATTCTTCTTGTGTATTCCTTGATTGTCTTAACATTTTCCTCAGAAATATGAGCCGATGGAATAATACATGCTGAGTCTCCAGAGTGAACACCTGCAAGCTCGATATGCTCCATAACAGCAGGAACATAAGCGTTAGTTCCATCAGAGATTGCGTCTGCCTCACACTCAAGGGCGTGATTCAAGAATCTATCAATAAGAATTGGGCGATCAGGTGTAACACCAACAGCCGCATTCATGTATTCCACAAGTGTCTCTTCGTCATATACAACTTCCATTCCACGACCACCAAGAACGTATGAAGGTCTAACCATTACAGGATAGCCAATTCTGTTGGCAATCTCGATAGCCTCGTCAACATCAACAGCCATTCCAGATTCTGGCATTGGAATATCTAACTTGTCCATCATAGCTCTGAACTGGTCTCTGTCTTCCGCAAGGTCGATAACTGCAGGAGAAGTACCAAGAATCTTAACACCATTTTCCTCAAGCTGAGAAGCTAGGTTAAGTGGTGTCTGACCGCCGAACTGTGCGATTACGCCCACTGGCTTCTCCTTATTGTAAATGCTAAGAACATCCTCAAGTGTAAGAGGCTCAAAGTAGAGCTTATCAGAAGTATCATAATCAGTTGATACAGTCTCTGGATTACAGTTAACAATAATTGTCTCGAAGCCTAGCTTCTTAAGAGCCTTAGCTGCGTGAACACAACAATAATCGAACTCGATACCCTGACCGATTCTGTTAGGACCACCACCAAGAATCATAATCTTCTTGTTATCTGATACAACATCCTTGTCCTCTGCATTATATGTAGAATAGTAATAAGCTGCATCCTTAGTTCCGCTAACGTGAACGCCTTCCCAGGCTTCTGTAACACCAAGTTCAATTCTCTTATTTCTAACCTTATCTTCATCAATATCGAGAACCTGACTAATATATTTGTCAGAGAAACCATCCTTCTTAGCCTTGATAAGTAGCTCATCACTTGGAAGAGAACCCTTAGATTTAGCTAATTCCTCCTCTTCCTCTACAAGCTCCTTCATCTGCTCTATGAAATATGTCTTAACCTTGGTAATATCATATATCTCTTCAACTGTTGCACCTTTTCTAAGGGCTTCGTACATTACGAAATGTCTTTCAGAAGAAGGTGTAATTAACATTTGCAACAACTCTTCCTTAGACTTAGTATCGAAATCCTTAGCGTGGCCAAGGCCGTATCTTCCAATCTCAAGGGAACGAATAGCCTTCTGGAAAGCCTCCTTATATGTCTTACCGATTGACATAACTTCACCAACAGCTCTCATCTGTGTGCCAAGCTTATCCTCAACACCCTTGAACTTCTCAAATGCCCAACGAGCGAACTTGATAACAACATAGTCGCCGTCTGGAACGTACTTGTCTAATGTACCGTATTTGCCACATTCAATATCCTTAAGTGTAAGGCCGCATGCAAGCATAGCTGATACAAGGGCAATTGGGAATCCAGTAGCCTTAGAAGCAAGTGCTGATGAACGACTTGTTCTAGGGTTAATCTCGATAACAACAATTCTATCTGATACAGGGTCGTGGGCGAACTGTACATTAGTTCCACCGATAACCTGAACCTTATCTACAATCTTATATGCCTGCTCCTGCAATCTCTTCTGAACTTCCTCAGAGATTGTAAGCATTGGAGCTGAGCAGAAGGAATCTCCTGTATGAACGCCAAGTGGGTCGATGTTCTCGATAAAGCAAACTGTAATCATGTTGCCTTCTGAGTCACGAACAACCTCAAGCTCTAACTCTTCCCAACCAAGAATAGACTCTTCTACAAGAACCTGTCCTACAAGTGAAGCCTGAAGACCTCTCTTACATACAACCTGTAATTCTTCCTTGTTGTATACGAGACCGCCGCCAGCGCCGCCCATTGTATATGCAGGACGAAGAACAACAGGATAACCTAGCTCGTCAGCAATATTAAGTGCCTCATCAACAGTATATGCAACCTGTGAGCGAGCCATTTCGATTCCAAGAGAATTCATTGTCTCCTTGAACTCGATTCTGTCTTCACCACGCTCAATGGCATCAACCTGAACACCGATAACCTTCACATTATATTTGTCAAGGACACCTGCTTTATTTAACTCTGAACATAAATTAAGTCCTGATTGACCTCCCAAGTTAGGAAGTAAGGCATCCGGACGTTCTTTGGCAATAATCTGCTCTAATCTATGTACATTTAAAGGCTCAATATATGTAACGTCTGCAGTCTCAGGATCAGTCATAATTGTAGCAGGGTTAGAATTAACCAATACAATCTCATATCCTAACTTCTTAAGAGCTTTACATGCTTGAGTTCCTGAATAGTCAAATTCACACGCCTGACCGATTATAATCGGACCGGAACCAATAATCAGAACTTTGTTAATATCTTCTCTCTTTGGCATAATCTTACTCCTTTTTTCACATACTTCACTATCATTACTATTATAGAGATATTGATGGGCAGATACAAGTATTTTTTGAAGAAAATGAGACAGAGAAACGGGGCAAGTGTCTCACTTAACAGTTTCAATTCTTATAGTATTGGAATGACCTGACTTTCCGCTTGTGGAGCCTCCTGTAAGAACAATGTTGTCTCCTGCATTAAGTCCCAATTCATTTTTTGCGCTATTTACGGCATGATCGAACATAACATCTACATAATCATATTCTTCACTGAGCATAGGCTTAACACCCCAGCTTAAGTTAAGCTGTCTAAGCGCCTTAGCAGATGTGGTAAGACCTATTACGTCAACAGGACATCTAAATCTACTTACCATCTTAACGGTAAGTCCCGACATAGAGCTTATAACAATACCTTTTGCACCTACATCTATCGCCATAGAACATGTGGCGTGAGACAGAGCATCTATGTTATTCTCAATGATATAATTAAGCTTTCTGAATCTGTCTTCATAATCAATATTATCCTCTGTATATTTGGCAATATCAGCCATAGCCTTCACCGATTCAACAGGATACTTACCTGCTGCAGATTCTCCGGAAAGCATTATGGCAGAAGAACCGTCATATACTGCGTTAGCAACATCTGATATCTCAGCTCTTGTGGGTCTTGGATTATGAATCATAGACTCTAGCATCTCAGTTGCGGTTATAACTCTCTTGCCTAACAACCTGCATTTATTGATGATATACTTCTGCACAGTAGGAACCTCGACAAAAGGAATCTCAACCCCAAGGTCTCCTCTTGCAACCATTATTCCGTCTGCCACTTCACATATCTTCTCAACATTATCAACCCCTGACTGGTTCTCAATCTTGGCAATAATCTCTATATCCTCTCCCCCGTTTTCATCAAGGAATTTCCTTAGATCTGCCACATTTTCCTTGTTGGACACGAAGGATGCAGCCACAAAGTCAATATCATTCTTGATTCCAAAAAGTATATCCGACTTGTCCTGCTCGCTTAGATACTCCACCTTGAATACATGACCCGGAAAGCTCATGCTCTTATGATTGGATATCTCTCCGCCCGTAATTACTTTACATTTCACATCAGTATCGGTAAGCTTTGTTACCTCGAACACCAGAAGACCATCATTACATAGTATCGTATCACCGGTATTCAATTCCTGTGGCAGGTTCTTATAGTTGACAGATACTCTGTGGTTATCACCGACTACCTCATCAACTGTAAATGTGAATTCCTGACCGTCTATCAGCTCTTCCTTGCCATTTGCAAAATCGCGAATACGATATTCGGGTCCCTTTGTATCCAAAAGTATTGCAAGGGGGATATTAAGCTTTTCTCTTACCCTCTTGATCAGGTCTATCTTCTCCTGATGCTCCTCATGTGTTCCATGAGAGAAGTTAAGTCTGGCAACATCCATTCCCTCCTTACACATGCTTGTAAGAGTCTCTTCATTATCACTTGAAGGTCCAATTGTACATATAATTTTTGTTTTACGCATTATAAATTACCTCCTTAGAATTAATGGTTGATAGAGCGGTCATCCTTTGCTATACAGATAAGTTGCAAAATATATAATAGCAGCTACAATTACGATTACCGGTCCTGTAGCAATATTAATAAAGTACGATATGAATAATCCCAGCAGTCCCGAGAATAACGAGAACACAACAGAATATATCACATACTCTCTCATATTCTCAGAGATGTTACGGCTGCTTGCTGCGGGAAGAATCAAAAGTGCATTTACCAGTAGAAGTCCTACCCACCTTATTGAAAGCATTACCGTAATAGCAATGATTACGGCGAATATGTCCTCAATTAGCTGCACCTTAATTCTGTGGCTTCTTGCAACAGTCTGGTTAATGCTAATTGCATTAAGCTTGTTGATTGCAAGGCACATGAACACAATTGTTACAACGAAGATTATAATAAGATATAGTATCTCCATCTTGGAAATGCTAAGAATATCGCCAACAAGCAGTGACGAATATTCGCTGAAATTACCGCCGAAGGATAGGACACAAAGACCCAAAGCTGTTGCCACACTGGCAAAGACTGATATTATTGTATCAACATTTTCCATGTTGCGCTTCTTAATATGATTAAGAAGAATTGCGAATATCACAGCGAAGCCTATCATGGAAATCTCTGTGTTAACAATTCCGAGTATTACACCTACTGCTACTCCCGTAAATGCACTATGTCCTAAGGCATCTGAGAAGAAGGCCATCTTCTTCATTACAATCATTGTGCCAAGCAGTGCAAAGAGGGGTCCGATTATTAGGACAGCTATTAGGGCGTTAATCATAAAATCATAGGAGAATAAACTTATAAAACTATTCATGCTTACCTCCTTTGTATGATGCGTCAAATGGCTCGTCGTCAGTTACTTGGGACTTGTGAGCAGACTGAGCCTCGGCCTGCTTAGCAGCCTTGAATTCATCTAGTTCATCAAGCTGGAATGCGCCAAATGTATCATCGAAAGCCTTGGTTGTATATACTTCCTTAGGACTTCCATATGCCAGAATCGTATTGTCAAGGAGCATAACGTTGTCCGCATAATGGTACACATATTCCAAGTCATGACTTACAATGAGAATGGCCATGTCGTAGTGTTCCTTAAGGTATTTCATCTTGTCATAGAACACCTTCATACCAGCACTATCAATTCCTGACACAGGCTCGTCCAGAATAAGAAGCTTCGGCTTATCCATTACAGCCATGGATATAAGAACTCTCTGAAGCTGGCCACCTGAAAGGGTACCGATTTGCTTATCGATTAAGTCTTCAGCATCAAATTCCTTAAGGGCCTCCTTAACCTTGGCATATATCTTCTTACTCTTAATTAGAACAGGCACATTAAAGCAAAAGCTGGCAAACAAATCATACACAGACATAGGTGTAGACTTGTCGATATTAAGATTCTGAGGAACATAACCAATCCTTAGATTCTTCCTGTCGCCACCTTCGATATTCCTATATTCAATCTCACCTGTGTGCTTTACTTCTCCAAGGAGCGCCTTAACAAATGTGGATTTGCCACCACCATTCTTACCAATAATCTCCGTAATAGTTCCGCAATGAACATGAAGATTAATATTATCAAGAACAACTTCACTACCAAAGCGCACACCAAGATTCTTAACCTTGATGCAGCACAGGCCGCAAGCGTTAGTTGTAATTTTCTTCTTAACTACTTCCAAGATAATGCCCCCTTCAACAATTCAATGTTAGACCTCATAGCATTAATATATGAATCCTTGTTGTAATCTCCTCTTATAATTGTATCAAGATAAACAACATTTACTCCTGTTTCGCCCTTAACAATATCAGCCATTTTCTCGCCATATTGCTTCTCAGCAATAATAAGAGGAACGTTGTCTTTCTTAATTACGTCAACAGTCTCAGCAACTTCCTTGGCGCTAATATCCTTCTCTTCGTCAAGGTCTAAGACAGATTTTACTTCCATTTCATAATCTTTAGCGACATACTCATAGGCTTCAGAGAAGAGCACCACATTGCTTCCCTTGTTGACCTCATTCTCCATTGACTTCAATTCATTTAACTTGGAAATGTATGTCTGAGCGTTAGCATTATATTTGTCAGCATTAGCTGGGTCGAGCTTGCCAAGCTCAGTAGCAATGTTCTCTACCTGCTTAATATAGCAAGGAACACTCATCCACATATGGGCATTGTCTTCAAGCGCATCAACCCCCTTAGATGAATCAACAACCTTAAGCTTAGGATAATTAGACACTACGTCATCTAAGAATTCCTCCATGCCACCACCATTAATGATGAATACATCGGCCTTAGATAACAGCTTAACATCTTCAGTTGTAAGCTGGTAATCGTGAAGACAGCCCGTCTGCGGCTCCGACAGATTATTAAGGTTAATATCAGCACCCTCAGTAATATTAAGTGCAGCGATATACATAGGATAGAAGGAAGTAACAACAGTAAGCTTCCCATCCTTACCCTCCGCCGACTCGTCCTTAGACATAGAAATACTAACAGCAATTATGGCGATGCCAATCACTGTCAATACTAATAACATTATAATTACAAATAGAAGTTTTTTTGATTTGTTCATACTTCGTTCTCCAAAATCTGGTCACAGAAGTCCAGGACAGTGTCCACCCCCTGCTTTGATGTGGATGAGAAGGGAACAATGATTGTGTCCTTAGACGCCTCAAGCCCCACTCTAATCTCCTTGATATGTTTGTCTATCTGACTTCTCTTAAGCTTATCTGACTTAGTAGCGATAATGACAGGGTCAAAGCCCATATACTTTATCCATTCATACATCTGCTTATCATTAGCTGATGGTTTGTGCCGAATATCGATTAACAAAAAAACGATACGGAGCATTTCAGATGAATTAAGATAATTCTCTATCATTACTCCCCACCGCTTCTTCTCTGATTCTGACACCTTGGCGTAACCATATCCAGGCAATAGTCTGTGTCTTGCCTGGGCTTGATGATGTTCTAGCCAGTGATTTTCTATTCAACAACGCATTGATAAGAGAACTCTTGCCTACATTGGATTTCCCTGCAAATGCTATCTCAGGCAAGGAATTAGAAGGCATTTTGCTAGTTGGTCCAAGAACCAACTCAAGCTCCACGTTCTTAATCTTCATTATGCTGTCTCTTTCTTATCTGCTAATCTCTTAACTTCTGCTTCACTTTTATCAATAAGGAGAAGGTTGTCGTCAACCATTTCCTTAGTAATTACTACCTTCTTAATAGAATCGTCGGATGGCATCTCATACATAGTGTCCATCATAACATTTTCCATAATAGCACGAAGTCCTCTTGCTCCAGTCTTACGCTCGATAGACTTCTTAGCAATCTCCGTAAGGGCCTCGTCTTCGAATTCAAGCTCAACTTCATCTAGCTTGAACAAAGCCTTATACTGCTTAACAAGGCTGTTCTTAGGCTCCTTAAGAATTCTAACCATTGCCTCTTCGTCGAGCTGGTCAAGAGCAACATTGACCGGAACACGACCGATAAATTCTGGAATAAGACCGAATTTCACAAAGTCGTCAGGTAATACCTTCTTAAATGTATCACCAACATTTGTCTCATTCTTATCAACAACAACGCCGTTGAAACCAATAGACTTAGTATCAAGACGCGTCTCAATAATCTTGTCAAGACCTTCAAATGCACCACCGCAAATGAACAAGATGTTAGTAGTATCAATCTGAAGAAGCTCCTGATGTGGATGCTTTCTGCCGCCCTGAGGTGGAACAGATGCAACTGTACCCTCAAGAATCTTAAGAAGTGCCTGCTGTACGCCTTCACCAGAAACATCACGTGTGATTGACACATTTTCAGACTTCTTGGTAATCTTGTCAATCTCATCTATGTAGATAATTCCGTGCTCCGCCTTCTTAATGTCGTAATCAGCAGCCTGAATTATCTTAAGAAGGATATTCTCAACGTCCTCACCGACGTAACCCGCCTCAGTAAGTGATGTTGCATCAGCTATTGCAAATGGAACTCCAAGAATCTTAGCTAATGTCTGAGCAAGGTATGTCTTACCTGAACCAGTAGGACCTAACAGAAGCACATTGGACTTCTGAAGCTCAACTCCAACCTCGTCTTCCTTAGCCATAACTCTCTTGTAATGATTGTATACAGACACAGACAGAACCTTCTTAGCTTCCTCCTGTCCAATTACATACTCATCAAGAAATGCCTTGAATTCCTTAGGCTTAAGAAGATTAATTGAGTCAGAATCCTCCTTGAAATCATTCTTAAGTTCTTCGTAATTCATGTATTGTTCGTCAATAATTTCAGCGCAGCCCATTACGCAGTTATCGCAGATAAACAGACCGTTCTCGCTCTCCATTAATATCTTAACCTGATTTGCTTTTCTTCCGCAAAAGGCACATCTTTGAATATCGTTGCCATTCTTGCCGGTATTTCTTGCCATAGTACAATCCTCTCAATTTGTAATTACCTTCTTATTATATGTCTAAGCACCAAAGACCTGCACGCTCATAAAGAAAATCGCGTCGCAGGTTTTGGCTGCTTAGACATTATTATAATACAAGTGTGACAAAAGGACCGTCCCTCTGTCACACTCTTATTACTCTCTATTAGTTATAATGCTGTCAACAAGACCATAGTCAAGTGCTTCCTTGGCATCCATCCAATGGTCTCTCTCTGTATCCTCAGCAACCTGCTCAAAAGGCTTACCTGTATTATCAGCTAATATCTGATTCAACTTCTTCTTAGTCTTGAGAATGTTCTCAGCAGCAATCTGGATCTCAGTTGCCTGACCTTTGGCACCGCCTGATGGCTGGTGAATCATAATCTCTGCATTTGGAAGGGCATATCTCTTACCCTTGGCACCGCCTGCAAGGAGAAATGCTCCCATTGAAGCAGCCATACCAATACAGATTGTAGATACGTCGCACTTGATATATTGCATTGTATCATAGATTGCCATTCCAGCTGTAACCATTCCACCTGGAGAATTAATGTACAAATGAATATCTTTACCAGGGTCTTCTGACTCTAAGAAAAGCATCTGTGCAACTACAAGGCTTGCAGTTGTCTCATTAACCTCTTCTCCAAGGAATATAATTCTATCCTTTAACAGACGAGAATAGATATCATAAGATCTCTCGCCTCTACTATTTTGCTCAATGACATAAGGTATTGTAGCCATGTAAAATGTCCTCCCTACTTATCTTCCTTCTTAGTAGTTGTCTTCTTAGTTGTAGTCTTCTTAGCTGTAGTTGACTTAGTAGTTGTCTTCTTAGTTGTAGTCTTCTTAGCTGTAGTCTTCTTCTCAGCATCATCCTTCTTGGTTGTAGTCTTCTTAGTAGTTGTCTTCTTAGCTGTAGATTTCTTAGCTGTAGTCTTCTTCTCAGCATCGTCATCCTTCTTAGCTGTAGACTTCTTGGCTGTTGATTTCTTAGCAGCCTTCTCTTTCGCATTTTCCATAATGAAGTCAACTGCCTTGCCGATGGCAACATCCTTCTTGATGTTCTCCTTCTCAGTCTCAGGGATGATATCCTTAATCTCCTCGAGCTTCATGCCATACATCTTGGCCATTTCCTCAAGCTTCTTCTCGATATCTTCCTTAGTAACCTCGAACTTCTCAACTGCAGCAATCTTCTCTAATACAAGACTTGTCTGAACTCTCTTAAGAGCCTCAGGCTTCATCTGCTCAATGAATCTGTCCTTAGTCATGCCTGTAAACTGCATATACTGGTCAAGTGACAAGCCCTGCTGAGCGATGCTCTGAGCGAACTCCTGCATCATCTGCTGAACCTGATTGTCAACCATTGCATCAGGAATATCCATCTTAGACTCTTCAACGATTAATGCAACAGCCTCGTCTTCCTTAGCTCTTGTTGCTTCTGCTGTCTTCTTATCTAAAATGTTCTGCTTAACCTTCTTCTTGTAATCAGCAACTGTCTCGCACTCTTCATCTACATCCTGTACGAACTCATCGTCAAGCTTTGGAAGCTCAGTTGTCTTAACTTCCTTAATCTTAACCTTGAATAGAGCCTCCTTGCCAGCGAGGTCTGCGGCCTGGTACTCCTTAGGAAATGTAACATTTACCTCAACCTCATCACCAGCCTTAGAGCCGATTAGCTGCTCTTCAAATGTATCAACGAAAGAATGTGAACCAATCTCAAGGTCGAAGTCTTCTCCAGTACCACCTTCGAACTTCTCACCATTCATATAACCTTCGAAATCAATCTTGGCAACATCGCCATTCTCGATTGCTCTGTCAACTGTTACAGTTCTGCCATTCTTCTCTAATTCCTTATTAATCTCTTCATCAACTTCTTCGTCAGTAACATCAACGTCAACCTTAGTTACGCTTACGCCCTTGTACTTGCCAAGTTCAACGTCAGGCTTAACTGCTACAACAGCTGTGAAGATGAAATCCTTGCCCTTCTCAATCTGTACTACATCAACCTCTGGCTGAGATACGATCTCAAGACCACTTTCGTCGTATGCAGTAGGATACTCCTGCTGAAGTAAAATGTTAGCAGCGTCCTCATAGAACACCTCAACACCGTATGTCTTCTCAACAAGATATCTTGGCACCTTGCCCTTTCTAAAACCAGGAAGGGAAATAGAGCCCTTCTGCTTATTGTATGCTTTATTAATGGCCTGCTCTAGCTTGTCAGCTGAGACTGTAACAGTCATCTTGGCCATGTTCTTTCCTAAATCTTCAACGACTACGCTCATGTCTTATTATTCCTCCTTAATAGTGAGTACTCGTTCCTCCTCACAAAATCCGTACTATTATAGCACAATAAGTCTGTAACTGCAAATACCTGCCCGCCATTATCGATTATATTATAGCAAGTCTTGCTCACATAGACTTATAGCAACACTAGTCAGCACCTTCAATCACCTGCAGGCTCATACAGGAAATCGCCTTGCAGGTATTGAAGGCACTGACTAGTCTAATTCATAATTACAATATAAAATAAGCCCATTGCCTTATGTAACCTGGCTCGTCTATGCAAGCAAGACCTGCTTAGCGATTTTCTTATGAGCGGGCAGGTACTTGCTTGTATAGGCGAATAATACATACATAACGCAATGGGCTATTATTTTATTTGTACATTATGTTTTTAGCCATATCCTCAGCGGCGGAGGAGCTAATAAGATATTCGATGATGGCCAGGGCGAAGTCGATGGCTGTTCCCATGCCACGGCTTGTAATAACATTGCCATCTGTGACAACTGAGTCTGTCACATATGTTGACCTAGGAAATGCATCCTCAAAGCCAGGATAGCTTGTGACCTTCTTGCCATTTGCAATTCCGTTCTTGCCTAAGATGCTTGGTGCCGCACAGATAGCTGCAACTAATTTACCTGCGTTGAATTGCTTCTTCAATGCATTCTGCACAAGAGTATTGACCTCAAGATTGGTAGTTCCAGGCATGCCACCAGGAAGAACAATTCCATCATAATCTAAGCTATTCCTCTCTGACATTAGATAGTCAGCCTTGAATTCTATCCCATGAGAGCCCTTCACATTAAGACTATCGCTGATTGATAGCATGTCAATCTTAATGCCAGCTCTTCTTAATATATCAACAACAGTTAATGCTTCAATCTCTTCACATCCATCAGCCATACATATAGCAATATTACTCATAATCATTTCCTCCTACCATCTTATAACCTGCAGTCTCTACTGCAGCCCTAAGTGCGTCATTTGCTGTGGCCTCATCATACTTAGATTCATCAATCTCTAAGACTGCTTCAGCCTTCTCATGACTTGGGGTTGCGCTTATAACAAAGTCCAGCTTCTCTAATTCTTCCTTGCAGTGAGCCTCACAATGCGGGCACATCATTCCTTCAATCTTAATTACCATATTACTATCCTCCGTAGTATCTATATTATCTATAATTTCTTTTGTTTTTTCAACAACTAATTTATCATCAGGTGCGGTGACTGTCGCTTCATCAGAAGTCTCATTGCCGAAGTCGTATCTGATGAGCTTAATGCCATTGAGCCTCAAGGCATTAAGAACGACGCATATACTCGAAAGACTCATAAATAACGCACATAACTCTGGCGTAAGCTCAATTCCAATTCCACTTAGGGCGCCTGCCGCAATTGGAATTCCAATTACATTGTAGATAAATGCCCAGAACAAGTTCTGCTTGATAACACGAAGAGTTTTCTTGCCTATCAAAATAGCATTTACCACATCAACAATACTATCTCCCTGCAGCACCACATCACCTGAATCAATTGCGATGTCAGTTCCACTACCAATAGCAACGCCAATGTCAGCTATGCTAAGGGCAGGCGCGTCATTGATGCCATCCCCCACCATCATAACAGGGCGGGCCTCTTCACTTTGCATAATCTCTTCCACATGAGAGGACTTACCATCAGGCAGGACGTCGGATATTATGTTCTTAATTCCAGCCTTGGCACCGATATCACGAGCCACCTCACTCCTGTCTCCCGAGAGAAGATAAGTGTCAATTCCCATTTCCTGCAGCTTCCCTACCGTAAATGCGCTATCAGGCTTAATCTCATCTTGCATAGTGTCATATTCGTTGACCGTTAGCCCCTTAGGAATTCCGCGCGTAATTGTACCAGTCTTGTCAAATACCACACTTCTTGTCTTACCAATTATCTCCATAATGGCAGCGGACTTAAACAGAATCTTAGACTTGGCAGCCTTGCCGTTGCCCACCATTATTGCAACTGGAGTCGCAAGGCCGAGGGCACAAGGACAGCTTACCACAAGAACAGATATACCATGAGTTATTGCGGTAACCACATCAGTGCCAAGTATTAACCATATAATAAATGTAATGAGTCCGATTAATAGGACAGCTGGAACGAAGTATTTTGCAATTCTGTCAGCCAGTCGGCTTATAGGTGCTTTAGACGCAGATGCGTTCTCAACAATAGTTATTATCTTGCCGAAGGAAGTATCTTCTCCAACAGCTGTAACTTCCATCAGAAAATTATCCTTATAGTTATTAGTTGCAGAGAATACATTGTCGCCAACGCCTTTGCTGGCTAATTTGCTCTCGCCTGTAAGAGCTGATTCATCAAGAGCTGTAGTACCCTCTGTAATCACGCCGTCAGCTGGCACCATCTCACCTATATATACACGACATACATCTCCTACCTTGAGTTTGCTTGCCGCTATAACTTTTTCTTGTCCTTCAGTAATAACATTTGCCATCTTAGGACTCATCTGAATTAGGGCTTCTAAGGCACTTCCTGTTCTGCTCTTGGAGATGGCCTCTAGCAGCTTACCAATTGTGATAAATACAAGTATCATAGCCGCCGAGTCGAAGTATAGCTTCTCGTGCTCGCCTGTTAGCATGAGATAAATGCTTAAGCCAAAGCTTACCAGGGAACCTAACATTACGAGGCTATCCATGTTAGGGGATAGGTGCATGAAGCCTTTGGCGCCATTTATAAAGAACTTGTAATTGATGCACATAATTGCAAGGCATAATACCGCCTGGATTATGGCGCCAATCAATGGGTTGTCTATCATGGCCTGCGGCAAAGGCAAGCCGAACATATGGTGGCCCATAGCCACATACATTAGAATCAGTAGGAGAATTCCAGAACTCACTAATCTTACTATGTGATTATTGATATCTTTCTTGTAGGTGTCCTTGATGTTCTTCACCTTAGATTCGCTGTCAATATCATCCTCGACCTCAATTGCTTTATAGCCAGCCTTGGATACAGACTGGGAGATGGCATGTGCTATGGAAGACTTGTTCCGTGAGGATGCAGATCCATCACCGCTCTGGACTTCGTTAGGCGAATTAGCATCGCCAATTGTTACTTCCATAGAATTTGTCAGCAAGTTGACGCTACAATCAACAACACCCTCTGTCTCCCTTGTAGCCTTGTCTACACGCGCCACGCAAGCCGCGCAGGACATACCCTGTATATTAAATTGTAGTTTGTTGTTATCTGCCATAAATTCTGTCCTAAAGATTAATTATTGTTCTGCACAAACCATAAGTGTATAAGAAACATCTCGTATCCTTATGATACTTCAATAATACTAACACCTGAAGTTAGTCTTGTCAAACTCTATAGATTCTAATTGACTATATGTAG